>JAIRYU010000016.1 GCA_031267545.1 Holosporales bacterium
TGGTATACACGTTGTGTATGATGTGTTTGATAACAACGATACGTTAGAGGCGAAGCTATTAGCGACTAATAGCGGATATGACGTAGTATTCCCGTCGTTTATTCCATATGCTTCACGACAACATTTTATAGGGGTATACGGAAAGTTAGATAGGTCTAAGTTGCAAAACTTCCGTAATTTGCAAACCGTAGTTACGGAGAAATTCGTTGAAGCTGGCGGCGACTTGGATTACATGGCGCCAATATTTTGGGGGACAACCGGAATTGCGTACAATCGTACCTTGGCGCTGAAAGCCTTGGGGAATGAAGAGGTTTCTTACGATACGTTGTTAAATCCCGAGAAGATCTCAAAGTTATCGAGATACGGGGGAGTTAGTTTTCCGGAAGAGTTCGTAGATATCTTTCCGCAAGCCGGGAGGTTTTGGTCGATTCCTACGGACGATATTCTGGCTATTCCTACGTACAAAAGGAAGTTTCAAAGCATCAGAAAATGGATCAAAAAGTTTTCCTCCAGCTCTATGATGAGTGATATGCTAACCGGCGGCATATGCGTTGCAATTGGTCCTTCTGATAATGCGTGGCGTACCATGAGAGCGGCAAGAGATACGGGAGATGATATACGGTATGTTATTCCGCCGGGATTTGGAATCCTGTGGATAGATTGCGCATGTATTCCAGAAAAAGCGCCACACAAAGACAATGCTGAAAAATTTATAAATTTCCTTCTGAGGCCAGATGTTTCCGCCATCATAACAAATAAATCTGGGATACTTACGAATGTTAAAGGCGCCGGCGAATTGTATGCGGAAGAGATTACCAAGTGCGAAAGCGTCTATCCGTCAGATGAGATAATCAAGACTTTATCAATGGGAAACCCAACTGTGTCGGAGGCTGATCTTAAGTATCATAAGGCGGCTGGAAGGGCATGGTCAGAAATAAAGATGCGTGACCGCAGAGATGATTAAGACGTCAAAGGTTGTAACAACATGCATGATATTTGGATTGGTGTTTTTGTATACTCCCATCGTTACGCTCATAATGAGCTCGTTTAATTCCTCCGAAATACCAGGCATTTGGACCCGCTTTTCATTGAGGTGGTTCAAGGCAGTTCTAGAAGACGAGGATCTAATTCATGCGGGGATTGTTAGCCTGAAAATCGCGACGATATCGGCGACTGGCTCCGTTATTCTCGGAGTATTGTCTGCCATTGCAACTAGTAGTTGCAATGGATGTTGCCGGAGATTGCTTGGAAGCTTAATGATTATTCCGGTTATTATGCCAGAGATAATAATTGGATTTTCATTGTTGATGTTATTTATGGTGTGTGAGGATGTGTTTGGCATTCCGGCGAAGCGCGGAGTTGTTACCGTTACTATAGGCCACATAATGACGACGGTGGCGTACGTTCACATGACCGTAAGGTCTCGACTCATCTCGTTTGATAAATCGATAGAAGAAGCGGCCCTAGATCTTGGAGCCAGGCCGTTGTGGGTATTTATCAGAGTCAAGCTTCCGGTTATAGGGAGATCTATTATAACCGGATGGATTCTCGCATTTACATTGTCGCTCGATGATCTGGTCATTGCCAGTTTTTTGACTGGCCCGGGAGCAACGACTCTTCCAATTCTAATTTTCTCGAATGTGAGGGTTGGAGTAACGCCAGCAATCAGCGCGTTCGCAACCATGTTCATTGGCGTGATATTGGTATGCGGATTGCTGTCATTTCTGATATCCAGAAATTCAAAGCCCCTTTAAGGAAAAGGAAGAAATCTATATAGGAGTCTATCTAGCCACGGACATCTTTATCTCGCCATTAATTGCGCGCGCGAAGCAGTTGGGTTCGCTTGCCGAAAATACGTAGATCGGTAATTTATACTTGGAAGCTACCTCAAATGCCGTTTGATCCATCACTGACAAACATCTCCGAATTGCGTCGCTATGCGTTAATTCCGGAATATATTGCGCGTTAGCGAACAGGCGCGGATCCAAGTCATATATCCCATCAGTTTTTGTCGCTTTTAATAGAACGTTACAGCGAGCCATTATCGCGGCTACAACAGCTACCGTGTCGGTTGAAAAATACGGCAGTCCAATGCCCCCGCAAAAGATCACAACATCGTTACTTGGCAACAGCCTGTTAAGCGTATAAATATCGTTTGACAATATATTAAACGGAAGATGCAGCGTTGATACGGCGGCAACGCTCATGCCGCATGACGCAAGCGCATCCCTCATGATAACGCAATTCATAACGGTCGATAACATGCCTACAGTATCGGCTGTTTCAGTAATCATGAATCTGCAATTCTGAAAATCGCGCCCCCTTATGATATTGCCGCCGCCAACGACCAGACAAACCTTTACTCCAGAATCTACAACATTCTTTATGTTGGAGCAGACGCCGGAGATCGCCTGCGAATCAAAAATACCCTCGGCTCCGGAAAGCGCTTCGCCTGAAATTTTGATTAAGACACGCTCCACTTTCACGAACAGCGCGCCTAGTCCGCGGTCTCTGACTTCTTAAGTCCTTCGCCAAGAACAAACTTTTCAAAGCCGGTGATTTGGACGCCATATTGAGTTTCCTTATTGAATTCGTCGATAACGGCTGAAACTTTTAACTTACCATCGATAACGAAAATCTGGTCCATTAGCGCTCTTTCTTCATAAAATTTTTTAATTCGTCCCTCCGCGATTTTCTCGGCAATATTTCGCGGTTTCCCGAGCTCAACAGCCTGATTGATAGCTATTTCCTTCTCCTTGGATATTACGTCGCTTGGAACGCTACACTGACATAGATACGCAGGATTCGCGGCGGCTATATGCATCGCTATCTTCCGGCCAAATTCAATGAGTATAGGTTTGTCGAATTCATGCGATGACTCCATCGCCACGGCGACTCCTATCTTTCCCATTCCTGGACATACTGCGCCATGCACATAGGTTCCTATTACGCCGTTTTCCACCTTAATTATTTTATGCCTTCTGATTGAAATATTTTCTCCGACTATCGAGTTCAGCATGTCTATCTCATCCTTCAGCGGCTTGCCGTCTATCACGGCGGCCATAACGTCGTCTGTTTCAAGGGCAATGTTAGCTACCTTTCCAACAAGCGCCTGAAATTTATCGTTTCTTGCCACAAAGTCCGTCTCTGAGTTGATTTCAACAATTGCAGTGCTCATCTTGTCGTTTGCGACAGCTACGGCAACTAATCCTTCAGCGGCCACGTGCGACGATTTTTTAGCGGCGGCCATCAGTCCCTTTTTACGTAGGAGCTCTTCAGCCGCCTGCATATTCCCATTACTCTCAATGAGGGCTCTTTTGCAGTCCATCATACCAGCTCCGGTCTTATCACGAAGTTGCTTCACCAGCGTCGCGCTTATTTCCATCTCGCACTACCACTCACACAAGGCCAATCTTCCGCCGCATACACGCAGAAGCCATGCCGCAGTATACTACTGTTTAGCGTGTGGATCAATCAGATCCAGCTTACTGCTCCGCGTTCGCTTTGTAGAAAAGAGCGTATTGAATTTTGTTTAGAATCGCCAATAATCACGGTCAACCGTAATCGACGGTAGTGTTGTTGAGATATTCTTCTGGTTATAGGTAAAAGGGCATGGCGAGAGGCATAATGGTTTACTAACTTATAGTAACTCGCTACGTCCAGATGTGGGAGCCCACGTCGCGATCTTCTGACCCGATAAGCAAGATATCAGGTTAAGCTGGACGAACGAATTTAAGGATATGATTGATGAAAAGTACTGATTAAGGACGCAGCAACAGAGGTAACTAAGCGGAGCTCCATTCGGCTCGTTCGTATACGCCGCAATCTCTCGTCCCCTTACAAATCCTCTCCACGCATCTTTCCCGAACCTGCGGACTATGTCGGAAATCTTAATGTCGGCAATACCGTCAAGCGGCCCTGTTCCACTGGGTTGCGTCCAGAATATATCAACAAGCTTCTTGATTTGGAGCAAAATGTTACTTGCGCCAGCCATCGATACATGCGACGACGAAAGCTGCGATATCAATTCCCACAGCGCCGTTGAGTTGTCTGTGAATGAAACGGGCGGCGATGTGTTGTATAATAACCTCGCGTCGTATCCGGCCGTTTCTACGGTTCCGACCGTCATCTTCGATAACGTTGGGATGTCTCTAGCTTCGAATCTATTGGTGCACAGCGTTTTAGCATATATCGCAGCGTCGTATGTTTTGAACGGATCCATCTTAGCGTCAACAAGCGAGATGTAAGTATCAAATCCATTAAGGTTTCTGATACTTGCAGAATCCTTACTTGATAGCCAGAATACATCATGTTCGATATTTGTATCCGTATCTACAGAAAGAGAAAAGTACGGCTGTATGATCGTATCATCTCTGGTAGAGCTGTCTATCATATGCGCATTGAGTATCGAATGAATTTCTATAGATCGATCTCTCGACTGATCCGCTAGCAAAAGGTATTTAGTCTTGACGCCGTCAAATCGAAATGGGTCGGACGTTACAGGAAATAAGTTTACGATTGGAGTTGAATTTATGATGATCGAATCGGTCGTGATGAGCTGTCGTAGCCTATCGTCTGATAGACGAACCCCCACAAAAATTGATATGTCTTCAATCCCGCTTACGCCAGACTCTTCGATTGCCTTGTCAAGATTTAGAATTCGGAAAAACATGAACTTGCGTTTGAAATGCAGCATTTCTTGAAATAGCTGAAGCGCGTTGGTCGAATATTTGGAGACAGGACAAACAGATTCCGTGTGTGAAAACCCGCACTGCGTAACGTTTTCTGGATTAATTTCTATGTCCCTATTACCCACTCGTAAGAATACAGATCTGTCGTGATTAGCAAATATCGCAGAATACACAAGCAAGGCGTCGTCTGTAATCTCAGATTTTATGTGGAATAGTAGATCAGAAATACCTATGTTTTCTAACGGAACGGAGGCTCGGTTTGATATATTGATTTTAATGTACCAGTCGCCAGCGGCCGCTGATCGTCGCTCCTGCGCGAGGCATATGCCTGTGATAGTAATTGGGTATATATTAAGTTGATATACCGTTCTAAACGAGCATTCAGCTCCTGTTACTGATGTGGCAAACAGATTTGTACATTTAGGAATCACAATTTTTTCAGAAAGTAAAACCGCGTTGCTTGCCTCGAATTTGGCCACGCTGCACGGCGGGAAAATATTGATGAGATTGGGATACAGTGCCGAAAGTAAATAGCTGGCTATTTCTTGCGAATTACCATCAATTTTTTGATGAAGTTTTGCTGACATGAATGCAACAGATTCTATAATTCTTTCTGTATGCGGATCGGAGGATTCTCCGTCTCTTATGTCAAGTCTAGAGGCAATATCGGGGTGGGCTTTCGCAAATGCTCCGCCGCTCTTCCTCAATGAAATTAATTCGTCCCTGTAGTAGTTCAAAAAACTCTTCATATTTCCCATTGGGGAAGTGCGCTGCTTGATTTCGCAAAAGCGCATCGCCTATTCATGGCTGATCCCGTGCTGCACTAACTCGGACGTAGAAGAATCCTACATGAATTAACAAAAAATTAACATTATTTTTTTAAACTTTATCTTAGAAAGCCGTAATAGTTTCAATTTGCAAACTAGGCAGGCGCAAAGGGGGGGGCTGACACAAGTGATAAGGATAATAAATAGGACGATTTTGCCGATCGTTATGATAGCAATCATATGTCCTAGTAAATCTGTTGGAATGCAGACAGCAGCCGAATTAGTGGGGAATATATCAGCGGCGCCAGCCGCGGTAACGCAACCGCAAGCGCCGCTTCCAACCTTGGAATCAAGTATGCAGAATCCAATTAGCGCGGATGTAAATCCGGGAATTACTGGGGTTACGCCAATAATGTCAACGCCCGAAGTAAATTCCGGAGTGTCTGGGGTAACCCCAATTTCGGGCGGAGTTACTCCGATCGCAGAAGTAACCGCTCCGATAGCGGGAGGGGTTACCCCGGTGGCGGGCGGCGCGCCTGCGGCGGCTACGCCGCCGAATGGGATCAATTCCACGGCGCCGGGAGTAACGCCTATAACTCAGACTCCGCCCGCCACGCCAGGACAAGTGGCGGGGGCTAATCAGGTACAAGACGTAGCCTCGGCGCAGGTAGCGTTAACCGCGCCATCTGACGACGGATCAGTAACCGCGCCGCAACCGCAGACTGTAAAGCGACTAGTCACCGAGGACGGAACCGTGTTTACCCCGCCCGCTAACTTGGCTCTACCGGACGAACTCGAAGGAAAGTGGGTGTACGTTACATCGAACATAGACGGGTTAAGAGAGACCATTGACAGAGCCCGCGAGGCTAGGTCTCAAGAGACGCAGGATTACGTCAATCCCAATGTTAACGGAGAGTCGTGGGGCGCGAATGCGACGGACCGCCGAGCGCAATATCAAGCCGCCGATCAGCGTCGACCTGGATCTAGCCAATATGGAGAGCGGTACGGGCAACAGCCCATGGACGGCAGGTTAGGGCCAGGCAGCAACCTAGAATGGCAATCCGCGAACCGTGGGAGCCAAGGACAATTGCAACCGCAGCAGCAGAGCAGGTGGGACGAGCGCGGTTCATACCGACAGACTGTGGGTCAACCGACGCAACAACCATATTCCGGAGGCTCAAGGTACCCGGGGGGGCAGGGAAACGAGTTAGCGCAACAGCGAGGCGGCGGAGCGCAGGGTCAGTGGCGCCAGCCGTCAGGACCCAGAGACGAATACGGCGAGTCGTACCGTAACGGAAGTCAGTCCGGTAATCAACGGTATCAAGACGGCCAGTCTCAACCCCGCTATGACCGAGGGCCGACTGGCGGAAACTCGCAAGCAAACGGCGAGAACAAGCCAGGGGGTACGGTTCCTGGAGCAGCGGACGGCAAACGACCGATAACATTTCAGTGTTACACATCCAGGGAGAATGGGCCAGGTAGCGGCAACGGAGGCGTAACGATGCAGTGCTACATACCGTAAATACACAATAGCAGCGCGAGGGGAGGCGGCAGGACATGACAAACATATATAATCAGCGCTCAATCATGAGGGCTGGAGCGCGTAAGCCGCAGCAGAAGTCTGACGGTAGACGCTCGCGGCGTCGCAGCGTAAAGTGGCGTCTAGTGGCGATAGCCGCGATCTCTGCGGCGACAATGACGAGTCAGGCAGGGGCAATCATGACCAAATGGGCGGCCGAAAAGCTACGGGACGATGCGGTAGCCGCAGAACAGAAAAGAGCTCAGACGCAAATAAACGCCATTAAGACCCAGATGAACACGCTAGAAGCTGATAGAAAAAAAGCCAACGCCACAGTCACATCTCTAACTTCAGAGCTGACCGCTAAGAGGACAGAAGTCAGTAGGATGGAAGCCGAGCGCAAGAAACTTAACGACGAAAAACAGGCGCTGGCAACGAATTTATCAAAGGTGAACGCAAACCTAGCCGCCAATACTGCAGCTCTCAACTCAAAGCAGGCCGAGGTTAACGCTAAGCAGGCGGCGGCAAGCAAGCTAGAGGCTGAACTCAAAAAGACGACAGACGAGAAGCAGACGGCTGCCACGAGCTTATCTAAGGCGAACTCAGACCTAACCGCCAGGGTAGCGGAACTCAATGCGAGGCAGTCCGAAATCAAAACCCAGCAGGCGGAAGTTAAGAGGCTAGAGGCAGAACTCAAAAAAACCGCTGATGAAAAGCAAGCTACGGTAGAAAGTCTGTCCAAAGCAAACTCAGACCTAACCGCTAAGACTGAAGAGCTCAATACAAAACAGACCGAAGTCAACGCCAAACAAGAGGCCGCCAGTAAGTTAGAGGCAGAACTCAAAAAGACTGCCGACGAGAAGCTGGCTGCGGCGGCGAGTTTATCTAAGGCGAACTCAGACCTAACCGCCAGGATAGCGGAGCTCAACGCGAAGCAGTCCGAGATCAAGTCCAAGCAAGCCGAAGTTAACGCTCAACAGGCGGAAGTGAAGAAACTAGGGGCCGAACTCAAAAAAGCTGTAGACGAGAAACAGGCGACAGCCGCTAGCCTATCAAAGGCGAGCGTCGATCTGGCCGCCAGAACTGCGGAGCTCAATAAGAGACAAGGCGAAGTCAACGCTATGCGGGCCGAAGCTCAGGCACTGAAAGCCGACCTTGATAGGACGGTCAAAGAGAAAAACAGCGCGCAAGAGTCATGGGCCACAGCGGCAAAAGAGGCTGCGGAAAAGCTTGCTGCCGCCCAGCAGGAGATTGATAAATTGGCGAGGGAGCGAGAGAGCGTTGCAGCCAATGCAAAACAAGAGCAAGAAAAACTGATGGGAGAGATTGCCGCTCTTCGAAGCGACATAACCGTTAAGGAGTCCGAGAAAAGCGAACTCAATGCGCAGATAAAAACAGCGGAGGAAGCAAGGAAGCAACTAGAAGAAACCCTTGCCAGAGAAACGGAGACGCTGAAAAGTGCTCACGATCAGGATGCGCAGAGATTGAACGCGGAAATTTCTAGCTGTACGGAACAGTTAAATCAAAAGGTCGAAGAGCTGGCGAAGGCGCAGCAGGCGGCAGAGGATAGCAAAAAAAGCTTTGCCGGGGCTGAAGAAACTTACCTGATAGAGATGGAAATTCTGAAGGGAGAGATTACAGAGTTAAAAGCGACGCTTGAGGCTAAGGTGCAAGACGCGAAGCAGCAGGCGCTCGAGGGCAAGCGCCGCGAAGAAGAACTCAGGGGAATTGCGGAGAAAGAAAAGAAACAACTGACTGATATGATATTGAGTTATCAAGAGACCGAAATACGAACTCTCGCAGAATTAGACGCAATGCAGACTAGATTAGCCGTAGCGGAGGCTGAGGCTAAGCGAAAAGAAAACGCCAACAAAATCGCCATCATGAGGCTAACCTCTCAAATTAAATCCGAAGTGATGAAATCAAACGAAGAGAAAGCCAAGTATGAAGCTATAGTACAAGCAAGCCGAGAGGCTGAGCTCAGAACGCTCGGTTATATAGAAGAGCTGTCAGCCGGGATAAGTGAGGCCAGCGCGAAGCTAAG
>JAIRYU010000012.1 GCA_031267545.1 Holosporales bacterium
GCAAACCGTAGCCATCGACGACGATCCATTAGATTCCGTAATATCGGAAACTACCCTTATTGCGTATGGAAACTTTTCTCTCGGAGGAACGAGCGGGTTTATCGATTTCAAAGCTAGCTTTCCGTGGCCTATTTCCCTTCTCCCAGGAGCGCCGAGCTTCCCAATTTCTCCAACGGAGTACGGCGCAAAGTTGTAGTGCAATACAAATCTCTGCTTTCTTTCTCCGTCTATGTCGTCGATAACTTGCTCGTCCATTGAAGAGCCAAGCGTGGTCACAACCATTGCCTGAGTTTCTCCGCGCGTAAACAGCGCGCTGCCGTGTACCCTCGGTAACGCGTCGATTTCGCACATAATAGGTCTTATCTGGTCGGGTTCTCTACCGTCAATCCTCTTCTTCGTACGAAGCAAGTTACCTCTCATGATGCGAGCCAGCGCGCTCTCAAAGAGCAGATTCAACACAACCTCTGACTGCTCGCCGGAGAATCTGCTTAGCGCGTCTGTGCGCGTCCTATCGATTGCGTCCCTCCTTTCTAGTTTCGCGACAATTCCGATGGAATCAGCGATTTGAGCTGAAAACTCGCTTTCAATTTTGTTAAGGGTATCGCGATACTGTTCTTCAAACGATTTAACGGCGAGCGTAGGCTTACCGATCCGTTCCGCTAACTTGTTGATTGTCTCGATTATCGGAAGAAACGATTCGAACCCAAACGTTACGGCGTCGAGCATTGTGTCTTCCGACAGTTCGTTTGCTTCTGATTCTACCATTAGTACCCCATCCGCAGTTCCGGCTACTACAAGATCTAACTCTGCGCGTTTTGTCGGGTTTAGCGTGAAGCCGCCTTTTGCGTCATACCCAACCCTACAGCTAGCTACTGGACCTAAAAATGGAACGCCGGAAATTGAGAGCGCAGCGGAGGCGCCTATTAAAGCCACAATGTCCGATGGACATTCCGGATCATAACTCAACGTTGTGCACACTACCTGTACCTCGTTCAGAAAGCCGCAGGGGAATAACGGACGAACGGCTCTATCGATTAATCTGGAGGTAAGAGTTTCCCTCTCGGTCGGTTTTCCTTCTCGCTTCATAAAGCCGCCTGGAATCTTCCCGGCAGCGTAAAACTTATCTTGATAGTGCACCGTAAGCGGAAAGAAACTGGCGTCCTTGGCCTGCTTCCTGCTATAGATCACCGTACACAGAACGACGGTGTCTCCGTATCTCGCGATAACCGCTCCGTCAGCTTGTCTGGCAATCTTCCCAGTTTCTATCGTAAGCAGCTTGCCTCCCCACGTGACGGACTCACTTGTAGTTGAAAACATTAAAATCATCTAGCTAATCAAAAAACATGTCCAGTCTATCACAAAACATTTCCGGATTACGAATTCTAAATTCGTCCATCTGTGAAATGTGAATTGCATAAAATGTACGCGGCTTTCCAGGAGTGTAGCGATAGCGTTGGCCGCGAAAGAGGTCTACTCAACGGTAACTGACTTGGCTAAATTTCTCGGCTTATCGACGTCGCGATCTAGTAACTTAGCTGTGTAGTAGGCTATAAGATGTACTGCGACGCCGTAAATAAATGGGTTGTACATTTCGTGTAGTGTCGGCAAAAATAAGCTCATTGATTGATGCATACCGGTTGAATCCATGATTTCCTGTATATGTTCCTTAGACTCTTGGGATGCTAAGAGCAATATCCTACCGCGCCTAGCGATAATTTCTTGCATGTTCGAAATAGTTTTGTCGAAATATCTGTCGGAAGGCGCAATAACGACACTGCACACTTCCTCGTCAACCAGAGCTATGGGACCGTGCTTGATTTCGCCCGCTGGATATCCTTCCGCATTTATATATGAAATCTCTTTCATCTTAAGGGCGCCCTCGAGAGCAATAGGATAACTCGATCCTCGGCCTATATAAAATACGCTTCTGCTACTCGCAACAAATTTTGCAATCGCTTCGATATCATGTCTATTGCTAAGGGCCGAGTTAATCGCTGTCTCAATTTGCGAGATATTTACTGATTCCTTACGGACGCACATCAGTAGAAACGTCATAATTTGCGCCATGAAAGATTTTGTTGACGCTACGCCGATTTCTGGTCCGGCAGGAGTTATGATTGCAATGTCCGCCTCTCTGGCAATTGAAGAACTTTCTACATTCACGATAGCCAACGCAGCGCAGTTAGCCCCTTTTACCAATCTCATTGCGCAGAGCGTATCTATTGTTTCTCCTGACTGGCTCACGAACACATATAACGCGCTCTGTATAAGCGCAGGATTTCTATAGCGAAATTCAGACGCTATCTCTACGTCAGTCGGAATCTTGGCAATGTCTTCGATCCAGTATTTTGCTAGCAGGCACGCGTAGTATGACGTACCGCATGCGACGAGCGACGCCTTACTAAATTTCGATATATCTACAGTATCGCTATTGAACGTATCATACGTCCTTCGAATTACAGACGCCTCCTCGAAAATTTCTTTTAGCATGAACGATTCATATCCGCTCTTACCTATATGCTCCGCTCGTACTTTGTTGGAACGCATCTGCCTTTCGACTTCGGTTCCGTCTGAGCGGATAACTTTGTAGACAATTCCGCTTTGAGATTTGGTGGCGACAACAAAATCTCCTTCTTCAAGATATGCGATGTTGCGGGAAAGCGAGGCCATCGCCATTGCGTCGGACGCCACGTAAAAGTTCTTGCGATCATCGTCTATCCCGATTGCCATAGGGGATCCGGCCTTCATTCCAACGAGTGTGTCCGGAGTTTTCTGGCAAATCGCCACGATAGCAAAAGTTCCGCGCAGGGCATTCATACATTTTCTGCACGCATCCTCGAAACGCAGGCCATATTCGTTTACATAATGGGCAATAACTTTCGCGATGACTTCTGAATCAGTCTCGCTTTCGAATTCATACCCTGCTAAAAGCTCATTTTTTAGGTCTCTGTAATTTTCGATGATACCGTTGTGAGCGATTGCAATTCCGTCGCATATGTGCGGATGGGCGTTACGCTCAGTCGCCTGACCATGGGTTGCCCACCTCGTGTGTCCAATCCATACGCTGCTGGAATCAGGTTGATCCTTCCAGTCTGTTATATTGTGCGACAGTTCGTCAATTTCGGCGGCGATAGCCTCCCTTAACTTGGAAATCTTGCCTACGGATCTAACCCTGTTAAGTTTCGCAGACTGATTTATGTATGCGATCCCGGCAGAGTCATATCCCCTATATTCGAGTTTCTCCATAGCGTCGACGAGTCTTTTCAGAATCCCGTCGTTATTGAGGCTAAAAACAGAGACTATCCCACACATTTAACTGGCCCAAACTCCCGTATGTATCGTAAGCAGAAATTATCACACGGCCCGCATGTGAGAAAACATTACAAATTGTTACGAGACGTCAGAAGCCGGCCGATGGTTTGCGTCGACTATATTGAGAGCCGTCAATAAATCCTTCAATTCCTGCCTAGCCGCAATATGCGATAGGCTCGTTTGAGAGGACGCGATATCGCGATCCAGCAGCGTTAATCCCGTGCGGAAAAGCTCTCTAAAAATGACGCGCTCCTTGAACCCCGTAGCGATTCTGTACCCTATCCGTTTGGACAGCGCCAGCAGAATTTTCTCGAACTCTTGACGGTTCTTGGAAATTACGTTTGGCATTCTGTTAACTAGGACTACCCAGTCAATCTGCCCTCTATCCCTTACGGCTCTTTCCTTTTTTTGGTTCCACACAACTTCCGCATACACGCTGGGTTTGAGCGTAGTTGCGCTAGATCCGCCCACCTGAACCAGCAAATCCAGATCAATAAAGCTTTCATTAACCGGGGTAATGATAACGTCGGCAAACGAGTGAGCCGCCCTTGACAAACCGGAATCGCTTCCCGGAGTATCTACCACTATGTAATCATATCCGGACAACGAACTCAGCAATTTTGTGAGTGCTTCCGAATTCTCTCTGTCATCCTCTGACTTAGACGCCGCGCTGCTGTCGAGTAACGCCGTATGAAATGGCATCAAAACTCTGCTATCGATTTGCTTCGTTTCTCCGCGATTTTCCACATATCTAGTGAACGTTCCCTGCCTAGCGTCTACGTCTACGGTGGCAACCTTGTAGCCCTTCCACAGCAAAGAGACCGCTAAATGCATTGCCAACGTAGATTTCCCAGTTCCTCCTTTTTGATTCCCCAAAACTATTATCCTAGCGGACATACTCGACTGTTTAAACTGACCGTTTGCTAAAGATTCTAGCGCCTGGTACAATGCGCGTCACCTACTACTTTTTAATTTGCGATTGAGCAATGGGCCACTCAGCAATGTACAAGTTTTTTATCGAGACATACGGATGCCAAATGAATGCGTATGATTCCAACATTATTGCCGCCTTGATGACAATGGCGGGTTTTGAAAGAACGTACGAATCGTCCGATGCCGATATACTGATATTCTACACATGCAACGTCAGAGAGAAGGCCGCTAAAAAGGTATTTTCAAACATAGGATTGCTAAGATCGGAAAAGACTAAAGTTATTGCGGTAGGCGGCTGTGTTCCGCAAGCTGAAAAAAACATGATATTTAAATGTAAGCATATCGATATCGCATTTGGGCCGAGCGCATACCGCAAACTACCTGCATACGTATCAAAAATCCTAAATGACGAAGAGGATCGGATACTTGACGTTGAGCTGACGCAATCCTCAAAGTTCGACTGTTGTAACGCCGAGCGAACCGTATCGCGCAGCGAGTTTGTAACAATTCAGGAAGGCTGCGATAACTACTGCTCGTACTGTGTGGTTCCTTATACGAGGGGGAAGGAATACTCTCGCCCAGCCGCCGACATTATATCGGAAGTTAAAATGTTGCTGGCCAAGGGAGCGCAGGAAATTACGCTGCTCGGGCAAAACGTAAATTCCTATAACGGAGACGCGCCGTACATTAGCATCGGTAAGCCAAGGGGGTCGTGGAATTTTGAGCGGCTATTGCAGGAGGTGGCGGAATCGGACGGACTTAAGCGGCTGAGATACACAACGTCTCATCCGAAAGACGTTACCGTTGGGCTCATGAAGAAACACGCGCAAATCGACATATTGGCTCCGTTTGCGCACATTCCGGCGCAATCTGGAAGCGACAGGATTTTGAAGCTTATGAACCGCAGATACGTAGCGCAGGAGTATATTGATAAGCTCAATATGTTTCGCGATATATGTCCAGCAATTCAGTTTTCGTCAGATTTCATAGTGGGATTTCCAACAGAGACTGCGGATGACTTTGAAGACACGTTAAAGCTGGTGAGAGAAGTCGGGTACTTAAGCTCTTACTCATTTAAATACAGCCCGCGAAGCGATACGCCTGCCGCGACTATGAGCGGTCAGATTCACGATACTATAAAAGCAAAAAGACTCGATATACTTCAAAGAGAGTTGATGAGATCACAGACTCTTCACAATGAGAGTATCGTCGGTAAAACTATGGAGACGCTGTTCGATAAGCCAGGGAAAAAGAGTATGCAGTACGTAGGCAAGAATGTCTACATGCAGTCTGTCATCGTTGAAAGCGATATCGATTTAACTGGCAAATTCGGGATGGTTTTGATTGAAAAAGCGTTTAAAAATAGCGTTTTTGGAAGGTTAGTGTGACGCTCTCCGTCGACGTTATAGTAGAGGATGACAGATGGTCTGACTTCGAGGGGTTTCCCGAGTGGCGGGAAATGGCAAATTCGCTATTCAACGAAACCGTTAAGTTAGCTTGCGGTAACAGTGTGGGCTTTTTTGCCAACCTACTCTTGACAGACGATTCCGCTATTCGTACACTAAACCTAGGATTTAGGGGGGTTAATAACAGCACGAATGCGCTGTCGTTCCCGCAGTATGAGTCGAAATATTTTAGGAATCTGCTGGAAGGCGATAAAGTCATGAAGCGCATGGAAGATGTGATGATTGGCGACGTCGCTATGTCGTTCGACGCCGTTGTTGATGAGTCGATTCGATTTGGTAAACCATTTTGGGACAGATGTTCCCATCTGTTTGTCCACAGCGCGCTGCATTTGCTTGGGATGGATCATACGGAAGACTGTGAAACACAGGCCATGGAGTCGCTTGAGTCAAAAATTTTAGGATTGTTTGAAATTTATGATCCATACGTTCTTGGAGTGGATGAAGAAACATTATGAGCCACGCAGAACGCAAAGGCGGAATGAGGCGTTTCCTGTTGAAGTTATTTTCCTGTAGATTATTTAAGGGAGTCTCGCTCCGAGAAACGATCGATGAAATAATAGTGGAAGACGATCCGTCCGACGCTCAGTATATCGCAAAAAACGAACGCGAGATGTTGGGGAACGTCCTCAATTTAAGAGAGACGCAAGTTCGCGACATAATGGTTCAGCGGATAGAGATAGAGGCCATCTCGGCAAACGCGAGGTTGGAACATGCGATCTCGAAATTTATAGAGTCGCAAAAATCATCTGTGATCGTATATCAC
>JAIRYU010000017.1 GCA_031267545.1 Holosporales bacterium
TAAGCGCTCCAAAGGTAGCGGCTGCTCCTGCCGCGGCCGCTAAGACAACGGTTGCTAAAAAGCCAATAGTAACCGCGACTAAATCGGTTGCGGCAACGTCGGCTAAACCGGCTGCCGTAACGGTAGAAAAGTTATCTCCGTACTTGGAAGAGATAGCGGAAGTGGCAAAAATCGCATTTGTGAAGGTAAAGAAAAATAAAACGGGGCCAGGAGTAAAGATTGATATCAACAGTATATTCGGAGGAGAAAGGGTACAGATCCAGGAAAAAATAGCAACATGGTGGGAGGACCTGAAGACCAAAACGCCTCCTCCTCCCGCAACGCAGCAGACCGCTCAAGCCGACGAACTACGCGACATATATAGCAGGATGGATATCATAGTCAGAAGAATGCTGGAGTTGGCCATGGAACGTTGACAGTAAAGTATGGGCTTGAGGATAACATCGGCGACAAACCACTAAGTGGTATGTTTTTCGGAAAATGAAGCTATCCTTAAGCGACGTCTACCAATTTGCTTCTGTGACGGAATCTTAAAGTGTGTAAGTATGGCGTACCTAACTTGATTCCCGGTAGACAAAGGTTGTTTTATGATGTAGTATCGGAACGGTGCCCAGATAGCTCAGTCGGTAGAGCAAGAGACTGAAAATCTCTGTGTCGCTGGTTCGATTCCGGCTCTGGGCGCCATTTCTAGCGTCGTCTTTCTCTAATTTTAAAGGCGCTAGCGCAGTGTTTGCGTCCATCCGTTTATTTCAAATTTGGCCTAGTTTGTTCCGCTCGCCTTGTCGTTTTTGGGCGTTAGTTATAGCCGCTTCAGTTTGCAAGCATATAATTTTCGAGACAAAAAGCGCCTCTTTTCAAGAGAATTTGTATGAAACGACAACGTGTTTGCGAAATGAAACAGCTATATCAATGCAGCTATGACACATCGCTTAACAAGCGTCTGAGAATATGTTACACTTGTTATGTGATGTGTGAAGCAGTATGCGAGAAGGAAATGAGAATTATAGGAATAAGCGCGATTGGGTTATGCGCTCTGACTATGTTACAGCAAACCGTTATTGCCGCGGTTCCGCCAGTTCCAAATAGGATGAAGGCGCCGATATTGAGAATAGACCAGACAACCATGGAACTTACCGTGCGGGTAGCGGGGGCGATATGGCGCTACTCCATTCTTGGTAAATGGCGTGCCCCGGCCGCGCTCGCGTGCGAATACCTCGAACAGCATATCGGAGATGGAGTGTCGAGGATAGATCTTGCCGAGCGCGCCATGGACTATGCAAGGCGAGAAATATCGAACCCGGAAGATGTAATAGACACGAACGAACACGGCGACATGCTCTCTGGACTGGAGGCTCGGGAAAGATATCGAGAAATGCTTAATGTGGAGCTCGAGAAGGCAAGGATCCTCACGGCAAGCTACGTTAACACACTAGTCCCAGAGACGCCAAATGAGAGAACTAGAGCAGGAGTAGACAGATACGAGATGCGCGCGGCGCTGATAGGCGAACCCCGAACATACAAGAGCAGTTATGCAATACGAGCAACTGGCGCAAGCGGGGATGAAGCGGTTCTGCCGTTGAGGGTGCTCGAAGCAAGATGGACGAAAATACCTACGGTTGACAAAAACGATGAATTCACGCCAGAAGCCTGCGCTAGAAGATGCGCTAAGCGCAAAGGTCGGCTCCCGCAATTTGCAAGCGAACCCCAACCGACCGGGACGGAGCCTGAAAGCGGCGATCAGGAAGCGACAGTGGAGCTGGTAACAAGGCAAGTCCAAATAGCCCAGAAGATTGCGCGCAACGACGCCAGGGATATATACACAACCGAAGGTAACTACTTAGGACAAACGCCGCCAATTCACAGGGACATTGAGAGGCTGATTCTGGGAAGCCAGTGGAATCCACCGAGCCCAGGGAAAATTATGCGCGTCCTATTCAGGTTAGCCTGTCGGCTAAAAGCATTCAACCCGCGACTAAGCGAGCGGGAAGCGGCAGAAGCCGCATTCACAAGAGTGTTTATGCTATTTAGTAACCTAGTGGATTTCGATAAAAGGAAGCTGTTTATTGAGTCCCTTGTCTATCACATGAAGTCGAGCCGCGCGTGGGAAATACTCCTACCAGGGGCGACCGAAGAGGGGCGCACAGCTGTGCGGGCGACACTACAAATAGCAGAGCGCTTTGATCCTGTGGCCTGCCAGGACAGGCAATACGTTAGCATAGAGCTCTGCCCAACGACAGATTCCCGTCAGCCAGACGGAGACAAGAGCGCGTTTCCATACATAATATCGCCCGGATATCAATACATACCGCCACAAGGCCCCATAACTCTGGGAGAATGGCGACAGGACCGCTGGGCGCGGAAAACGGAGAGCGCGTTGTTGAACAAGGTCCGAAATCTTATGCCGCCGTCATACGAGCCGATGTGGATTCTAACATCGCGGGGATTAACTGGAACCATACCGGCGCGGAACGCAAGGAAGTGGACGCCGATTAACCTGGACGTGTGGAACGAGGTTTGCGTAGTCATAGATTACAAGAACCCCGCAGACGTAATGGCTGCGCGGAGAATCAGTCGGGTGAGAAAGTTGAAACGCGAGGACGACATACTCCTCGAGGCGAGCCCAGTGAAGGCGCAGGAAATCCGCGCGCTGCACAAGAGAATTCCGCGGTCTTTCCTAACCAAATATAATCAAGCGGCGCGATATGTTGTCGAGGGCGCGTTACGACAACATATAGGATGGACGCCAGAGGCAATCGAGAGAGCAAACGCAGGCTCTCTCTCGGAGATGAACCTTCTGTCAATATGCGAAGATCTAGCGTACAAGCTGCCTGAATGGAAGTTCTGGCTGCTGAGGAGGGCGCTAATCGCAATAGCAAGGGAAGCTTCCGCTCAATAAGGTAGAGTTCGGGGCCGAAAAACTTACCAGATACCGCATTAATAAGGCAAACGCGAGCGTTATCTGGCGGCTTTACGCCTCGACTGTTACGCTTGCAGGCTCCTGTGATAACACACAGGAGCCGCACTGCGGTTGGTCTGTTTTAAGCAGGGGTTACATGAAGGCGTGACGTCGATATTTTTACAATTCAACGGGTTGCTGTTTAGCGTTTTATTAATTTTTACGGCTGGGCTCGTTGGCGGATTTATATCGGGATTTCTAGGAATTGGGTGCGGGGTCGTGATAACTCCGATGCTAATGGAGTTTGGCGTACCTCCGTTAACGGCGATAGCAACCCAGCTGTGTCACGCAGTAGGAACCAATTTAACAAATTTCTTGACGTATAAGCGCAAGCATGATGTAGATTTTCATTTGGCTTCATATATGCTGATTGGAGGGACCATGGGGATAATATGCGAATGGATGTTTCTTGACGGGCGCTCTACACAGAAAACTGCCTTCAACAGGTTTGCCTATATCTACGTGGCGGTTCTAATAATCACTGGTATTGCGATGCTGTTACAAAGCGTTAGCGAGTGGAAAAACAAACCGGATAGACAGAGCTTATTAAAGAGCGTCATGATGAGGAGGTGGATGCTTTACCTCCCATTTCACAGAATCTTTGTGAGAGCTAGAGCTGAGATGAGTGTCATAATTCCGATTTTTGTAGGATTCCTCGCTGGCGTTCTCGTTGCGTCGCTCGGCGGAGGCAGTAACCTGTTTATGGTTCCCGTGATTGCGTATCTTATCGGTAGGATAAGCCCAGTGGTCAACGGAACGATCTCTATCGTAGGAGGTGTGATCACTATGGTGATCGCGCTGGTATACGCTAGAAGCGGATACCACTGTGACGCCGGGTGTATGCTGCTGCTGTTCGCCGGCGCCGCATTAGGTTCTACCATGGGAATAAAACTAACGTACAAGATTAGGAGACGTTACGCGTATGCCATTGCCGTAGTCGCGGTGTTCGCTATGGCCGCTAGGCAGGTATTAAAACTGGTAACCGGATCTTTTTCTGGTTCTGACGGATCGATTGGAACATTTGCTTCGATAGGTTTGCCAGCGAAATGGGCGCATGACGACCCGATCATGTATACGGTAATCTGCTTATCCGCCATTATAGTCGCGGCATTTATGTACGAGAAATTTTTGCAAAAATTCTTCGCAAAGGGGAAATGTAATGTGGGGCGGTAGCGAAATACACGGGGGATTGCGGTTCGCTGCTTTTGGATGCGCGTTCATCGTTTTAGTAATACTGTTCTCCGTCACGGATATAGGCCGACGAGATTATGGAGACAACGTTGTTAATGTATGCGGATGGTATGGAATAGTAAGCCGTAGCGTCTTAAGGAAGTTTGAAAAAGAGACTGGTA
>JAIRYU010000027.1 GCA_031267545.1 Holosporales bacterium
CGACGTTGTGGAGGAAGTTGAGACAGCCGTATCCGCGAAGTTAGCGCAGCTAGTTTCCGACGGGCCTATAGAAGAGTTAACGAAGACCGAAAATGTTCAGCCGGCTATATTCATGGTAAGCATGGCGTGTGTCCGAATTTTAGAAAAGGAATACGGATATGTAGTAAAGAAGCGGTGTAAGTTCCTGGCAGGTCATTCGCTCGGCGAATATGCCGCTCTCTGTACTGCCGGTGTGTTTTCTGTCGCCGACGCCGCTAAGATGGTAAGAAAGCGCGGCGAACTGATGGCAGAACAAACGCGCTGTGATCGCGATACTTATTGCATGACCGCGCTCCTTGGAGTCGGCGCGCAAGACATTGAGGACATAATACTGCAGCGCAACTCGGGAGATGGCGTGTGCGTCATTGCCAATGATAACTCGCCATCCGAGGTTGTTGTAAGCGGACACAAAGCGTCTATCAGATGCGTAGTCGACGACGTCAAAAAAAATATCAGCGATGCGCGAGCGATCGAGCTTAATACCAGTGGGCCGTTTCACAGTCCGCTAATGGCAAGGGCAGCGATGGATTTTGACGGGTATCTTTCCGAAAATCATAGGTTCAATAATCCTGAAGTTCCGGTTATTATGAATATTGATGCGAAACCGCTGACAAAAAAAGAGCAAGCGCATGAGTATTTGGTACGACAAATGGTGGGGCGAGTGCTGTGGCGCGAGACGAGTGATCTGCTAGTTAAGGATCCAGAAGTTCACAACATAGCCGAGATACAGCCTGGACGCATACTTACAAAAATGATGAAAAGGACGTACGCAGATGCGAGAATTACGGCGCTTGAAACTGTTTTACAAATGGAAGAGTTTGCTAAGGGGGCATAAGCAGGTATGTTATTTTCTCTTGAGGGATACAGAGCGTTAGTCACCGGCGGAAGCGGCGCTATTGGACGGGCAATAGCCAAGGCGATAGCTATGCAGGGCGGAGAAGTCGTTGTGTCTGGAACCAAACCAAGCGCGCTCGAGGCAACGGTGCAGGAAGTAAAGTCTGAGACCGGCAAGACAGTCTATTCGATTCAGTGCGACCTCGCGCATCTCGACGAATCTAGGGAACTGTTTCAGAAGGCTGAACAGCTAGCGGGACAGATTGACATCCTCGTCAATAACGCAGGCGTTAACCGCGATAAACTTCTTATGAAGATGACGGAGGACGATTTATATGACGCGCTAGACATAAATCTACGAGCGGCGTTTAGTTTATCGAAGGCCGCCGTTATGTCCATGTCGCGCAGAAGATACGGACGAATTATTAATATTTCCTCGGTGGTAGGATACTCCGGCAATCCGGGACAAGCGAACTATTGCGCAAGCAAAGCCGGACTCGTAGGAATGTCGAAGGCAATAGCGTTGGAGTATGCAAAGCGCGGAATTACTGTGAATTGCATTGCCCCGGGAGCGGTGCGCACACCTATGATAGAAGCATTGAGCGACCGCGCGCAGCAGACTTTCATAGATAAAATTCCGCTGGGCGTAATGGCTACTCCGATGGACGTAGCGTGCGCATGCTGCTTCGTAGCTTCCAAAGAAGCGTCGTACATCACAGGGCAAACGATTCACGTCAATGGCGGAATGTTAATGGCGTAGGTCGCGGGGATCTATTCTATTATCCTCAATGTGACAACTGAGTATGCTGAAATCCCCTCTCTACGCCCTTCGAAACCCATTCCCTCCGTGGTCTTACCTTTTACATTAACCGCCCTGTCATCCATCAAGAGGCCTTTTGCTATCTCTGATTTCATTGCGGCTGCGTATGTCGCAATGTTAGGAGATTCGCACACGATCGTAGCGTCTATGTTGACTACGTCGGCGTTACAGTTAACCATAAGCTCCCGACAATATTTCAAAAATATCCTGGAGTCTGCTCCTTGGTGTGCCGGAGCGCTTTCCGGAAAATGTTCGCCGATGCTCCCGCGTCCGAGTGCGCCTAAAATTGCGTCAACTATGCTGTGGATTCCTGCGTCGGCGTCCGATACGCCTTCAAGACCTCGGTGGCCTGGAATTTCAATTCCCATTAAGCGTAACTTACGCGAAGGATCGCGCGAAAATCTGTGAGCATCATATCCAAAACCCACGCGATGCGTAGCGGCATACCCCGCATCATTCTTGTGCGTAAGCTTCTTGTTGGCAGCGTCTCCGGAAACTATGCAAACTGGTATGTTATCGATATCGCACAGCGTCGCGTCATCGCTGAGCTCAAAATCTTTGTACTTCTCATGAAGGGCGCGCAACACGTTATACCTAAATCCTTGAGGCGTTTGTACGGCGCGTAACAAACCTCTATTAACGCTACATCCCTGTAGTCGCATCGAATCAACCGGCTCAACAGCTGGAACAACCGCAGATTCTCCGCTTATCAGAGCGCTCACCACGTTTGCAACAACAGTCTGAGGGCAGAAGCACCTCGCGGCGTCATGAACTAGGACGTACTCTGGACTATGCTCTGCAATTGCCTCAAGGGCTAGTCTTACTGACTCCCCCCTCGAGCGCCCCCCGGCAACAGGCTTAAGCAATTTCCCCTGCTCGGCGCTACAACGAGCAACCTCATATATAGCTTCAAATCCATCGGGAATTACGCAGACAATTCTGTCCACCTCCTCAACGGAAGCTAGCAACTCAACAGATCTTTTCAGCGGAGACTTTCCGCCAACGCTTACGAATTGCTTCGGCAAAGCGCTTCCATATCGCGAACCGCTACCGGCGGCAGCTACAATGGCAATTACCTTACCCCTGCCTTGCTTTAAATTTCGGGACCTGCTTGTTGATGACATAGAGCCTTCCCTTGCGACGCACAAGCTTGCAAGCGCGGTGTCTATTTCGCAGGGTCTTTACAGAATTAACCACGTTCATGCTTCCTCGCACCATCGGCCCACATGGCCAACCACAATACAAAACACCGCTGTATGGTATCATCGTCTAGCGATTCGCGCAAGGTTGTTTTCAGGATGAGTACGATTTACGTCCACTGGCCATTCTGCCTATCGAAGTGTAGGTACTGCGATTTCTACAGCGTTCCGCAGGAGGCTGATACAGATTACAAAATGTGGCTCGATAAATATCAATCAGCGCTATCTAGGATGGCGGCGAGTTATTACGACGGCGACGATATTACGAGCATATATTTTGGCGGAGGCACTCCGTCGCTCCTGCCAGCGCGGTTTGTAGACGGACTCATAGCCGCCGCGCGGCAATCGTTCAGGTTATCGGACGACGTCGAGATTACGCTCGAAGCAAATCCGCGAACTATCTCATTACAACATGCGGTAGAGTTAAGGCGTTGTGGAGTCAATAGGATTTCAATCGGAGCGCAGTCCATCGTAGATAGCGATCTCGAGACGCTTGGTAGAACCCATACCTCTTCTCAAGCGGTGGAGTGTGTCTATGATGTCTGCTCAGTTTTCGAGAATGTATCAATCGATATGATCTACAACAGGCCGGCTCAGACGCTGGACGGCTGGATACGCGAACTGAATGTCGCGCTTAAATTGCCGGTAACCCATGTGTCGCTTTACGAACTGATCGTTGAAAACAACACGGAAATCAGCAGGCTAATTGAGACTGGCGTTCTTCCGCCTCCAAGCGATTCGCCTGAGTTCTTTGAGAGGACCGTCGATACGGCTACTGAGAATGATTTTGAGATGTATGAGGTGTCGAACTTTGCGAGAGATCGTCAGTACCGCTGCCGTCATAGCCTTTCATATTGGACATACCAGGATTACTATGGAGTCGGTCCTGGAGCTCACTCAAGAGTAACGAAGGGCAATCAAAAAATTGCGATAGCCCAAGTCTGTAACATTAACAAATGGATATCGTGGAGCGGCGCTCCGCATTTCGAAGAGGAGGAGCTATCAAAAGACGATGTGTACAAGGAGATAATAATAATGGGATTACGATCAAAAATTGGCGTTGATCTGCAGGCTATTGACGCCCACACAAAGGCTAAATATGGTCTAAAAAATAAGTTGAAAAAATTACTTGAAAGCGACTATGCTACCCTGGATGGGAGGTATGTGGCATTGACACGCTCCGGGATTTTAAGATTGAATCTTATAGCGCGGTATTTGACTGATCTAGGTGGCGTATGAGAGTTCTTATCAGTAACGATGACGGTATTAGCGCGCCTGGAATAGCGCTGTTAGAAGAGGTTGCTAGAAAGTTTTCTGATGACGTGTATGTTGTGGCTCCGATCACGAACATGAGCGCCGCCGGACATTCGTTAACGATCAAGTCTCCGCTTAGGCTCTTAGAGCGCGATTCAAGGCATTTCGCGGTGGACGGTACGCCTACTGATAGCGTGGTAATGGCAATGCGTCATGTCTTAGCTCAGAAACCTGATTTTGTTTTTTCCGGAATAAACGCCGATTCCAACATAGCTGACGACATAACATATTCCGGAACGGTTGCAGCGGCGATGGAAGCATGCCTGTTCGGAGTGCCGGCCATAGCGTTTAGTCAGAATCTTAATAAGGACGGTTCGATAAACTGGGACATAGCGAGGGCATGCGCTCCCAATATTTTGAGTATGATTATAGATAATTTTCAGTTTCCCAGCGGGGTTTTGTTGAATGTAAATTTCCCAGCCGGGAATGTTGAAGACGTACGCGGCATCAAGATTACGTCTCAAGGAACAAGGGCAATTAATGACCATGTCATTCAATCTATTGATCCTCGCGGCAATCCGTATTTTTGGATAGGGCCGGCCGAATACAGAAAGAATGAGGATAACAAGGATCTTGACACTGATCTCGGCGCAGTAAACAGCGGGTACGTATCCATAACTCCGATGTCGTTGGATATGACGGCTAAGGCTCAGCTTGACGAACTAAAGAGGGTTTTCGTGTGAAAGATCATGGGTTAGGCTATTTGACGATCGCGCGCTTGCTGTGCGTGTCCCTGCTACTTGCCGGTTGTGCAACCAAACATGAAGAGGTTCCAGAAGTAGTTCAAAAGGAAGAAAAGACTCCGTGGCATACTGTTGCCGGCGGAGACAGCGTAGAATCTATCGCCTCAAAATATAGCATGACGAGAAAAGAGTTAATTGAGGTAAATGAACTCAAGCCGCCGTACCAACTGTACGACGGTCAGCGGCTTATAGTTTATCCGGGGCGCGATCAGGCCGCCCGCGACGGGGCTATTGTTTCGGAGGCTGCCGTTGATGATCTGCCGCCGGCTGACGTGGATCCAGCAGCTGAGGCGGAAGCAAAAGTAGAAGACCCGTTAGCTCCGGAAGTTATCAAGAAAAAACATAAATACATTTGGCCAATCCATTCAGGCAGGGATAAGGTTACTCAGCGCTTTAACGGAGACGATGGCGGAATTATCATGCATACCGCCGTCGGTACCCCGGTTATGACAATTGCAGACGGAGCCGTTGTAATTGCCGGTATTCCGAGCGGCGAGGCTGCGGCGTACGGTAAAACGGTTGTAATAAAACATAATGGGATGATGTCAATTTATGCAAATCTGCGCGATATATGCGCGAAGGTGGGGAAAAAAGTAAAGCAGGGAGCTGTCATAGGAAACTCCGGAAAGAGCGGCGCAATCGCAAAGGAACCCCAGCTGTTTTTCGAAATGGACGACACGTCGAATGGGCGGAAATCAGTCGATCCAGAGAAATTGCTTCCGTAAGGGCCTTGGACTTGATAACATGGTCTGTGTTATAGAGCTTCCGTGGTGGTGCGGTGTTATTCTTTATTGGGTCTGCGTTTGCGGACGAGGCTACCAAGTCTGGAAATCTGATGTCGGTTCTTCCGATGCTCGCGTTTATCGCGATATTGTACTTCTTGCTGGTTCGTCCTCAGCAGAAGAGACAGAAGCAGCATAAGGAACTTGTCTCGTCGATTAAGAAAGGAGATAAGGTCGTTACAAGTAGTGGAATGATAGCCACTGTGTCTAAGGTTGTGAGCGACCACGAAGTTGTTCTGGAAATTGCGAACAATGTGCATTGTAAATTCGTTAGATCTGCAATTTCCAGCGTTGTTCAACAGGACGCCGCTTCTGCCCCGGTAGTTCAGGCGGTTGAAGGCGGCAAGGCCGCTCCCGAAGCAGACGCTCTTCCGGCTGACGGAGTTCGTGTTGTTAGCTCTCATGGTAGCGAGGATGGAGGTCCGATGGCGATTTCCTCGGCGACTAAAAAGAAAAATGCCGATTCATCGTCAGAAGCTAAGCGAACCCATAAATCGGCGGATAAACACAAGGAAAATGCAAAGGTAAGCGCAGAGAAGTTGTAGGGTAGGGGTAGTATGTTGGTCGTTTCAAGGTTTAAATACGCATACACGATAGCGGTATGTATGTTGGGGACGTTGTTCGCTATTCCTTCCTTCGTTAGTCAAGAGACGTTCGACAAGTTACCGGGATTTCTACAGCATACCGTTAGTCTTGGACTGGAGCTGCGAGGCGGATCGCACATCCAGTTGGAGGTTGATCTTCGAAGCGTTGAGAAGGAGAGACAGGAGAGCATAGTTGACGAGACAAGGAAACTCCTGAGGAAGCAGAATATCAAATACTCAAAGATCAGCGTGCAGTCCAGGGGCGACGGGTCAGCCATATTTATCAACCTGAAGAATCAGGACGATGTTCCGTCTGTTCAGAAGATGCTCCTGAAGATTGAGAAACAGTTGGAGGTTAGCGTGTCCGGCGCGCAGATTACCGCCGTAATATCCGAGGCGTTTATGGACGAGTTTGCGAAACGAGTCGTGAGCGAGTCCATAGAGGTCATCCGGCATAGAATTGATGAAACCGGGACTACAGAACCCACAATATTGAGGCAGGGAAGAGATAGGATAGTTGTCCAACGACCCGGAGCAGGGGATTCTGCCGAGGTCAAAAAAGTTCTCGGAAAAACTGCGATGCTGACATTTCATGCCGTAGACGAGGATATGGAATCAATTGAGGCAGTTAATCCTGAGCAGAAACCAAATCTACCAGCTAAGCCCGGAGTTGTTTATCTTCCCGAGGATAGGGGGAACAAAACGATGTACGTACCGGTCAAAAAACAACACTCGCTAACCGGAAAGTCAGTTGTCGACGCGCAGGTAACGATAGACAACAGAACCGGAATGCCGGCTGTGTCGATCAAATTCGACTCAATTGACGGCGCGCGAAAGATGGCAGAATTATCGACTAAATATCTTGGTAAGCAATTTGCGATGGTGCTGGATGGAAAAGTTTTAAGCGCTCCTGTATTCCAATCTGTATTGAATGACGGGAACGCTCAAATTACGGGAAACTTTACGATGGAGGAGGCAACGCAGCTGGCCCTCTTGTTGAGAGCCGGCTCTCTTCCGGCCCCGTTAAATGTTGTGGAGGAAAGAAGCGTTGGCCCCAGTCTTGGAGCAGACTCGATAGTGTCTGGAAAGAATGCGACGATATGCGCATTTATTTTTGTGGCGCTATTTATGCTGGCGTCATACGGTAAGTTTGGCGGATTTGCCGTTGTGTCGCTTACTGCGAATATTATGTTGTTGTTTGCTTGCCTGACGCTGCTGGGGGCTACTCTGACGCTTCCTGGGATAGCCGGAATTGCGCTGTCAATAGGCATGGCGGTCGATGCGAACGTTCTTATCTACGAGAGAATTAGGGAGGAAATTAGGAGCGGTATCAGGGCGATTATAGCCGTGGCGCAGGGATATCGAATGGCGATGACTACCATTGTTGATTCAAACCTAACAACTATGGTGGGCGCGATAGTGTTGTATGAGTTTGGTTCTGGTCCGATAAGAGGGTTCGCAGTAACCTTGGCTCTTGGAGCGCTCATATCTATGTTCACTACGTTCTCGCTGACCAAGTTGCTAATTCATGTTTGGACTCGAAGAAACGGCAATAAGGGGTTTACGATATAGGAGGTTATTGGGAGAATGTTTCGGCTACACTTGATTCCATACGGAACAAAATTCGATATCGTTGGGATGAGCAGGTATATGATATCCCTCGCGGTTGCGGTAGTTGTGACATGCTTCGCATTCATGACTTTTAAAGGCCTTAACTACAGCATCGATTTTAAAGGAGGCTATATTTTCGAAGTTACGTTACCTGGAGAACCGGCCATACAGGAACTCCGCGACGAACTTGGATCCCTAGGCCTCGGAGAGGTTTCGATTCAGCAGTTTGGCGGAAAGAACAATCTTATGATAAGACTCGGAAGAGCGGAGGATGGCAAGGAGCAAGAAATGGCCATCCAAAAAGTGAGGAATGCGCTTGGAACAGACGCTGTGTACAAGAAGGTTGAAACGGTTGGACCGAAGGTTGGAAGCGAGCTAGTATCAAACGCTATTAAGGCGGTGACATTCGCTCTGCTGGCGATGCTATGCTACATAGCGATCAGATTCGAATGGCAATTTGGCATATGCGCAGTTGCTGCGTTGCTACACGACTGCGCAATCATCTTTGGAATGTTTTCGATATTTCCGCTTGAGTTTTCCGAAACGTCAATTACAGCGGTTCTGTTAACGGCGAGTTACTCCATCAATGATACTGTCGTGATATTCGATAGGATTAGGGAGACGTTACGCCGTCACAAGACGATGAATATAAAGGACGTGATTAACCTTAGCCTTAACGAGACATTGTCGCGAACGACTCTCACCGCGACGACTACCCTGCTAGCGGTGTTGGCGCTGTATTTATTTGGCGGAAAGGTCATTGCGGCCTTTGCGTTGCCCATAATGGTTGGTATAATAGTGGGGACGTTCTCGTCCATATTTGTTGCGTCTCCGTTGCTGACGTGTTTAAATCTCAGGAGAGATAAAATTGGTGGCGACGACAATCGGAAGGATGGGGGACGCTCTGCCGCCAATATTGGATAGAGAAAAGTTCGGGAAGTAGCGCAGCCTGGTTAGCGCACTATTCTGGGGGGATAGGGGTCGGCGGTTCGAATCCGCTCTTCCCGACCAAATATAGATGTTGAGTTATACTTCGCTTGATTTTACGTTGTTATTAGAATCGGCAGGAATACCAAGGTTTATGAAGTAGAGATGGGGCTGTCGTAAGTCTGTGAAAACGCTCAAAACGCGACATTTTCACCCAAAAAGTACTCCAAAACTCCAAAAGGTGCGGACCTCGGATTTTTGTGATCCCCACTTGAAGCTATTGGCATTTTGTATAAATTTTAGATATACTTTAAGCCCCTGAGAATCAAGGCTTTCTGGCATGCGATTTTTGGTAAAAATTACAACCGGCGCCAAATCGAATTCGAACTCAAAAAATGGCAAAAAAGTGAGGTATCCCAAGGCTTTGAGTGGCATTTTGGGAGACTCTACTACCTTCAGTAAAATGAGGCAGTTTTTGGCATATTTTTGATGACAAACAGAGTTGTTTTTTGCGCAAGTATAGACGTACCGTTTGTATTGGAAACTGCTGGAAATGCAATGGCGTGGATGGTACGCTAGCAACCCAATCTTCTCAAAAACACTAGCTGTTCCGTCCACAGTATGGGCATGCTGTATGACGTCAGATCGCGGATCACGATATGCTCCGGCAATTTCCCATCAAGAATCATCTCCTTAATTTGAGGAGCCAGGCGATTCAGCCGCGCTATCCTTTTTACGTACGACTCATCCGCTCTGATTGCGCATGCCAAGGCTCTGATTGATTTATAAGCGCCCCGCTCGATCTCCCTGCGCCACATATGCGCTTTGACAAGGTCCATGAAAATCGGGGTGTTTATCTTAGTTTTCTCAGATACGGAATCTACCTCATCTGGCTTGATAATCCAGGCCTTGCCGCTCTTGTGTTTGACCTTAAATTCAACGTACAAGTTGTCCGGATTAATTGCAGCTGTCACGACGCCAGCTCCAGTATCAGATCACTCAGTCCGTCCTGATTCAGCAAGACTCTGATGCCCTTGTCATCAACAACAGCGCTCTTGACAATGAGTTTCAAGACTTTCTGTT
The DNA here is from genome assembly GCA_031267545.1 of Holosporales bacterium. Taxonomy (GTDB): domain Bacteria; phylum Pseudomonadota; class Alphaproteobacteria; order RUG11792; family RUG11792; genus JAIRYU01. The sequence goes on from JAIRYU010000027.1 coordinate 9,937, forward strand.
TTTCCTGGAAATGCAGGGCTTCCCAGATATTGCTGGTATGTTTTAGGACGTTCTGAGCGGCATCCAGCGCAATGCCAGCGGTGTCGAGCTTATGGACGATTAGAGCTGTAATCGCCGTATCTTTGAGGAGTTTTTTCACGATGTTTGATACGGATTCTTCAACCTCGCCAGCCGGTACATTTTTGTTGGCAGATAAGCAGCGCTTCTTCCTGAGATGATTGGAGCAGCTGTAATACCTGTACTTCTTGTTGCCCTTACCGCAATAAGTATGGGTCATAGGACAATCGCATAGGCCACACCTGATGACGTCCCTCAGCAGCGCTTTGCTGTCCTGCGATTTTGCTTTTTCAGGCTGTTTATCGAAGATTTCCTGCGCATTTTCAAATGTTTCCTCACCTAT
>JAIRYU010000056.1 GCA_031267545.1 Holosporales bacterium
TCCTCCTCCGGAGATATCTTTTCCCTCCATGAGCGCCGCATCATTTCCAAATTTTACAGCCTCAAATTTCTCATTGTTGCGCGGTTGGATTTTTAGAACAGCTACGTTCACCTCTGGAATTATGGCTACGATAGTTGCCGCATAGTCATTGGAACCGACCTCGAACCTATGATCGTTGCTTGGGGTTTTGCGCTCGCTTTCAATGGTGACAAAAATCCTATCACCTTCGTCTATGTTGTCGGCATTTGTAACAATTAACCCGCCGTCGCTGACGATTACGCCGGACGTGACTGAAACCTGCGCATTCGCAGGGGCCAAGGCCGCGTTGTATACAAGGTTGGCGCCGTCTTCCGCTCCATTTTTAAAGATTGTAATAAGCGCAACCTTCTTCGCATTTCTGCTAACAAGCTCCTCGGGATTATAACGTTCAGCTTTCTCGCGTAGTTGCGCCGCAGTACGGCTTTGCGGTTTTTTGACGGTCTCCGAATTTGACGCCGCGCCTATAATACAGAGCTGCCACAGCAAAAAAATGACGACAACGATCCAACGCGCAAACGCTGCCTGCATTCTACGTACATCTGTCGTTGCGCGGTATGCTGGCATTCGGACTATCCCGCCTTTGCCGGAAGGGTTGCAACAAGCCTGATCGACGCGGAAAGTTCTTCCATTTGAAAGTGCGGGCGCAGATATATGACCGACTTGTATGCGCCGGGGGAGCCAGGAACGTCGTATACGTCTATCCTGCCCTCTCGCAACGGATATGCGGCTTTTGCGTCCGCAGGAGCGTCGTCGTTCAGCAAAACGTACGAAGAGAGCCACGCGTTCAGATATTGTTCCACGTTTTCTTTGGTGAGGAATGCGCCTATCTTATCTCTCGTTATTACCTTGATGTAATGCGCAAATCTCGACGCTGCCAGAATATATGTTATACGCGCCGAAATTGACGCGTTAGCATTTGCGTCTTCGAGATTGTAAGTTTTTGGCCGTTGAGCGGTCTGAGTACCGAAGAACACAGCATAGTCCGTTCCCTTGCAGTAACACATTGCAATGAACCCAAGGTCGCTCAATTCCTTCTCGCGCCTGTCTGCGATCGCTACCTCGGTTGGACATTTGACTACCTTGTCGCCGTCCATTGTTTTAAAGACGTACGACGGTAGGCCTTCGACTTTCCCTCCTCCCTCGACTCCTCGGATTGCCGCCGTCCAACTGTATTTCGCAAAAGCGTCGGTTATGCGCTGGGCAAGCGCGTACGCCGGGTTTCCCCAACAGAATTTTTCCGTATCGCCTATGCCGACATCTTCTGTGAAATTGAATTCCGCTACTGGAAGCGTGTTTGGACCATATGGCAGCCTCATCAGTATCCGCGGTAGGAGGAGCGCCACGTACCGAGAATCCTCCATGTTACGAAATGAGTTCCACTTTGTGTAGTCGGGTGATTCGAGTATCTTGGATAGATCTCTCGGAAGCGGCATATCCTCGAACTTGTCTAGATTAAAGAATAATGGAGATATGGCGGATATGAACGGAGCGTGCGCTGCGGCGGTTAGATTTGCCATATGTTCAAGAAACTGTATATCCTGCGGATGGTTCGTGAACATAAAGTCGCCGACGATACACGAGTATGGCGAGCCGCCATATGTTCCAAATTCCTCTTCGTATATCTTCTTGAACAACGCGCTTTGATCGAATTCTATCGCCTTCGTGAGATCGTCTCTCAGCTCTTTTAGCGTTGCGTTCATCAGTTTGATTTTGAGACGCGTTCCCGTTTCAGAGTTCATAACAAGATAGCGCAGCCCCATCCATGATCCTTCCAATTGCTGGAAATCTGGGTGGTGGATAATCTCGTTGACCTGTTGGGTGATTTGCTCGTCTATTTCCATTATCCTTCTGTTCAGATATGGAATTATTCGAGCTTCTTGAGGTGTTTCGCTCATGCTTAGCAGCTCGTTCGCCATCTCTATAAGCAATTGGACGGCGGACTCCTCCTGCTCTGGGAACCGAGCCATCTTGTTTTCATGTAGCAAAATGTCCAGGATTTCGGCTTCTTCTGGTATGATAATTACTTCGTCAGCCATGACGGCCCCTCCTCATATCTTTAATCTACGGGTTGCTCTGCTCTTCGGACGCATCGGCGGGCGGCGAAGATCGATCGTCCAGCTCTTTCTTCAACTTCTTGAGGGTTTCATGACTCCTCATAACTTGAGTAAGCATGGTTTCCAGCTTATCGTTTCCGTCCATCTTAGCTATCAGGTTCTTGAAGCTATTGCGCTTGTCGTACAGCGCCTTTAGTGACGGAATTTTCTGAGCAACATTTTGAGGTTGGAAATCGCCCATATCGTTGAAGTTAAGTTCGACGCTTACCTCTGGGGTCTCGTCTGACAATCTGTTCGAAACTCTCAGTACGAGTCTCGGATTGATGATCGCCATGACTTCATTGAAATTATCACGATCTATCTCAACAAATTTTCTGTCCATGATCTTTGGTAGCGGGGTTTCGGGGTGACCGGACAGATCCGCTAGAACCGCTACTACAAATGTCAGTTCCTTCTTTTCGATGGCGTCGCCAATTTCCACATCGTACGTTATGTGTACCCTTGGTTTTCTTATGCGACTAAGGGTATGTTGCCTACTCTCTGCCATATCGTCCCTTAAAATCCATATACCCGAAGCTGACGCGCGCTATCGCTTTATCCTAGTCTATAGGCTAAAACGAAACTGATTAAAATTTTGTTAATTTTATGAAACGTTTTGCGATGTAGGTTATACGCGGCGCATCAAACTGTACTAAACGCTTTGAATAATACATCGATTATATCCGCTATTCCGGTAGACTGGATTATAATTTGATTACAATTCATATGTTTCTTGTGACAAAAAATACTCGCACAAATACATAATTTCGCTGATTGTCACATACTTATCAACGACTTCCCCGGCCCTAAACATATCAACGCTATCCGTTATCGCATCCATCGCATTGGACGACAGCTTCATCCAAAACGCCGATGGTCCGAGATCTTGAAAAGAGGTTACAACTCCAGCCGTCACCCCGGCAAGCAGCGACGCTGACCGCGCGGCGCACAGTCCCCATTTCCCAATGCTCCTACCGCTATCCAATTTTTGAATCAGCGTATCGAGCCTACTTATTTTATCAAAGTCTTCGCGCGCTATTTCCACTCTGTCGCCGCTTCTTATGAGGGAGGTGACGGCCCTGGCAATCGACGCCACCACATCTTCGCGTATATCGCAAATACAAGCGTTCATGGTGGCCATACTAATCCTGTCCCCTTCGTCTCCGCGTAGCGCATTTACAATATCCAACACCGGTTTTCCAGAGTTGTATTCTACATATGTCCCCAAGCCCCACAACAGAGCTTTCCCAACATACAATCCAATCAGCATATTACCGTACATCGTGACGGTCGGATACTCGGCGCTGATATATTTCACAACGCTACATGACGCAATCGTGAACAATCTAGCAATATGTATGACGTTTCTCACAAACGAAGATTGTAATAATTCAGAACGAAACGCATCTACATTCCTTGCGTCATACATATTGCGCATGGCTGCAATTCCCGGATTGAGCTTGCTATTCTTTCTCATAAACTGCCTCGTCGCTGACGCTACTCCGCGTAGTCCCGGCTCCATAACGCACTCGTGAACTATTTCTCCGATATGATCATCGCTATGACATTCGTGATCGCTATCCGATATTGCAACATGAGTCGCTCCGCGCGAAATATTAACGCCGCTTGAAAATATACATGCCAAAATAAATATAGAAAGCGCCCTGCGATGATTTATTGTCGCCATTTCAAGTCTCTTTGTTTTAAATTACGTATCAATATTTTAATGGAGGAGAGTAAATAAAGTATTAATTTTACAAAAATGTTATGATAAGCGCACAACCCAATATCCGTATAGAACATACATTTGGAAGAAATCTTGCGAACAACAAAATCGGCTTACGTAAGCAGAGCGCCCTCGCGTAGTGTACGGCATCGCTACGCGCGCGCGAAGCGCGTTCTGCCAGCGGATAAATGCGCACAAAAACCAGGCGAAGAGAAATAAGCGGCAGCCTATAAGGCTGCAACCACCTCTCAACGCATTACGCGAGCAAATATCCTACTGGCGTGGCGCTCTTAAGCAACTTTGAGCTTTTTCCGGCCCGCGCTACCAAGCCCCGTTGTCTTCGCTATCGCGCTTCTTCGCCTCGCGTAACTTGGAGAAACGGCAGGATAGTCGTGAGGTAGTCCCCATCGCTCCTTGTACTGCTCAACCGTCATCGAGTA
>JAIRYU010000054.1 GCA_031267545.1 Holosporales bacterium
TATTTTATATGCTCGGTATCGTGGCTCGCATACGGCCTACTAACTCGCTCGTTGTACGTCTCCGTGAGCAATTTTATTTGCGTTATCACCAGTACCGTGTCCCTCTATCAGAAGCGTAAGTATTAGATTTGTCTTCTGGATCTTTTATAATTTGTCTAGATAATATCTTGATTTTAAAATTTGTTCCCAGATTTTGCCTTGTTCGCCCTACGCTGGCATAAAATTTTCGAAATTAGTTATCAATTCCATTGTTAAAGACTAGGTTTATTCCACTGATCAAATGCGCTACAATCTTCGTGCGGAGTGGATAACACGAAAATTGTGTAGTATGAGAAATTTTGGAAAATTCGTTACGGTAGCGATCACTGCCGTCTTGTTAGAGGGTGTTGTTACCACAACTTGTGTCAATTGTTCCGTTAATGGCGCGCAGAAAAAGGCAGCAAAAAAAGTTGTGGTGTTTAAAGATGGCAAAGCAATTACAGAGGCGGAAATTAACGAGGGAATACAGGAACTTCCCGAGGAGATGTCCAATAGAATGACAATGGGGCAGTTGAGACTGCTTGAGACCTTATTGTTGGCATATAGAGAAGTGACTGAGCGAGTCGCTAAAGGGACGAAACTAAACAACGAAGATGAAGGACAAGTAAAAAGAAGAATAGACAACATTGCAGCGAACGAGTACATACGAAGAATGGTGGCAACGAGAATGACGCCGGCCGCGCTGGAAAAGCATTACGATAAGACGTATAAGGAAAAGATCGAGGGACAAAAAGCCGCAGACGTCAGAATCATAATATTAAAGAATAAGTCTGAAATTGAAGCGTTTGATCCTGTGGTAAAAGCTAATGGTTCGGCGGCAGCGGTAGAAGCATATTGCGCCAAACATCCGGCCAACGTGGCGGCTACTCTCAAAAATCGCCTGTTAGCTACGCTTCCTCCAGAGGTGGCAAAAATAGCGTCTACGAAGGGGGGCAAACATCTGGTTGGTCCATTCAAGGTGAGGGGAGTCATGATGTACTTCTATGTGGATGATGTGTGCGACGCCAGGAAGGAAAAGTTTACAGAGGCGCTGGCTCGCGCTTACAGTAGAGGCGCCGAGCTTGACTTTACCAGAGATTTTTACGCCGAACTGTTCAAACAATACGACGCTAAAGTGTGCGGGCTTGACAAAAAAGATTTCAACCCGAATGATTTCAAGCCGGAGGTTCTCGGGAAAAACGCTACAGACAAAAGCGAGGCTGCGGTTCTGAAACTTGGAGACGCCCATGTGTTGGCAAAATATAAAGGCGGAATTGTTACCGCGAAGGACGTAAAAGAGTATTACACCACGCCGTCGCTTGGCAGCGATGTGTTAATCGGAATGCGAAGCCGCTACGGTATGTCATTGTGGGATGTGATAGTTTATGCTGTGAGGGTGATATTAGAGGAAAGAATTGCCGCTCTGGAGTGCAAGAAGGCAAAGTTTGATCAGGAACCGGAGATAATGAGGATTATCGCAAGAGAACGTAACGATGAGACTTTGCATGTTGTATTGAGCAAGTTAAAGGTTGACGAAAAGGCTGTTCAGCGAGCATTTGAGGACCTTATGAAAACTGTAGATAGGGATGACCATTAGGTGTCGGCAAGGGCGGTGATGTATGACACGAAGGAGGATTCGGAAAGCTCGCTCAGGCAGGTGACGTCTGGAGCTAAAAAATTCTCAGATTTATATGCAAGATCCGCAGACAGGGATAAAATGGAGCTGAAGAATGTGACGAAGCAATCTGTCAATCCTGTGGTATGGGGCGCATTGAAGGGTACGCCTGCTGCGGCCTGCTGCAAGACGGCCATTGAAATAGAAACTGAGGACGGAAATACGCGGTGGGCTGTGCTACATATCATGAATAGAAAGCGAATTCCGTTGCCAAGCTTAAAGGATCCAGCGGTAAGGCGGAGATGCGCGAATGCGGCGCAACAGCAAATCGCCGTCACGCATGTGATCAACCTAATGCTTCAGCATGTGGAAACTATGTCTGATCAACCTGCAAAGGTGATGCTTGATATGCCTACAACAAAAGATATTCTTACATACATAATTTCTTCACCGAGATTATAAAGCTGTCAGAGGTAAGTTAGATGGTATCCGTGTTTCGAACGTTGAAGCGCATGTTTGGGTATTGCGATCGCGAGAAGGTTGACGACAGTATGTTGGACAGGCTCTCCGAAACGCTAAGGAAATATGATCTCGAAAAAATAGAGTACAAAAACAATGGGGTAACGATCAAGATAACGAGGAGCAACCGTCAATGTTGCCGTTCCACTAACGGCGTAGAAACTCTCTATACAGCGCTTCATGATCAAGCAGATGAAATCGCATCTAGCAGTTCGGCGCAGCAGAATAATCCTACGTTAATTAAACGAGATTTTTCCGAACACGCCGGCGCGTTTAAGTCTCCGATCATTGGCACATGTTACTTGGCGCCAGAGCCTGGCGCGGAGAATTTTATTGCCGTAGGAGCTGAGGTGCAGGAGGGACGGCCAATGTTTATCATTGAGGCTATGAAGGTAATGAATTTGATTAAAGCTCCAAGGGCTGGAAGAGTAATCCATATAGCCGTTTCAAACGCCGCCCCGGTGGAATACGGGCAATTGCTCGCCGTCATAGAGTAATTGCCGGTGTTTAAGAAAATACTTATAGCCAACCGAGGGGAGATAGCCGTCAGAGTACTCAGGGCCTGTCGCGAGCTGGGAATCCATACCGTCGCGGTCCATTCGTTGGCTGATGAAAATTTGATGCATGTGAAATTTGCCGACGAGAGCGTGTGTATAGGGCCGAACAGAGCCTCTGAAAGCTATCTAAACGTTTCAGCGATATTAAGCGCCGCCGAACTTACGGGGGCTGACGCAATTCACCCTGGAATCGGGTTCCTGTCTGAGAACGAGAAATTTGCGAAATTGGTTGCAGAGAGCGGATTAAAGTTTATTGGTCCATCTCCGGAACATCTAGCAATGATGGGCAATAAGATCACGGCAAAAAAAGTGGCGGCAGCTATGGG
>JAIRYU010000004.1 GCA_031267545.1 Holosporales bacterium
ATTTTGAAAGCCTTGCTATCGAGTCATAGATCCATTCCAAAATCCGAAACTTCTGCTCTTCGTCGGATTCCATATCCTCCGTTTTGGGATACCCCAATTTCCAAAATGCCCTTACAAATCCGGATAAAATTTTGACGCCGCGCGCAATCCCGTAAAATCCGTCTAGCGGAACAAGCGCTTCAACTAACCATCCTAAAATTTGGAAATCCTTGGACTTTTCGGACAATGCGACGTACGCCAACTTTTCTACCTGACTCCAGTCAGCTTTCTTAAGCTCCCTCTCCCAAACGCCTCGTGAAACAGTGTGATCCTCCTCGAATCTTGCTTCCTTGACGTCGTCATAGACTTTCGTGAATGAAACGTCAAATCCTACGCCGTCAGGAGATCCCTGAATTTCTGAAAGTATCGTATCTATATCAAGAGATATTCGACTCATACCAAACGCCCCTAAATGTTACCTTCGGTTGCACAGTCAAGGTTACGCAATCATCCAGCGCATTCACAAATGATACTCCGCCGGTATGAGTAACTTTTACCATCCCCTTTTTGATCGTAGCAAATACGGAAGCAACCGCTCCGCTACCGCACGCGCTGGTCCAACCGACTCCTCTCTCAAACGTTTTCAATCTGATCTCCCCATCGCGAACAACGCTGACGAAGTGGATATTGCACTCGTTATACATTCTTGATATAGAAGCCGCTTCGGAAAGTCTCTCCATCGGCATAATAACATGTTTGTTGCCAGTCGATATAACCCCGTCCTCATGTAGCTCCGGACTAGGAAATTCGGCCGTAACAGACGCGCCATGAACCTTAACTTTATATCTGGTTCCGCATACGCTCACCGTGATATTCGTATCTTGACGTTTACTCCCGACGCCCAATTCCGTCACGCAAAATGCAACCGCGCAAATCCCATTTCCGCACATTTTTGCTATGGAGCCATCGCAATTGAAAATCGTTATACCGTAGCTGTCCGAATCAACGGACGAGGTAATTTCCGAGCTCGGTCGTTGGACCAGCAAGACCTGATCGCACCCAACGCCGCGTCTCCGATTAGCGATACTCTTCGCCGTCTCCTCATTCAACCGGTCCGGCCGTCCCTCTACGATAACGAAGTCATTCCCGTTAACATGAACCTTAGAAAAGTTCATCCTATTGACAGCGCCGCTTATTTCGTTTCCACAAAGCCGCCACCTTTTCAAAGATAATGGCCATAGCGCCATTGCCGGCAACATTGCAAGCCGTTATGACAGGGTCGAACAGCGCATACAACGCAGTAACGAGAGCAAGCGCTTCGGACGACATTCCGAGGTATTTCTGCATAACCGGTATCATCACCAGGACGCCTCCTCCCGGTACGGCAGCGACCGCAAACTTAGCCAAAACAAAATGTATTGCAAACGGAAGGTAATCGCAAAATCCAGGAAATGACATTCCAAGGGACGTCATCACAGATATCGCTACTAGCGGCAAGAAGAAACAATCGCCTACGAGATGGATATTAACGGTCGCTGGAATAATAATATCAGCGTTACCGCAGTTGCCCGTGTTCTTTTCGGCCGCTTTAATTGACAACGGCATGGCAGCAGCGCTTGACATGGATCCAAACGCGGCTATTAACGCAGGTAGCGCGTTCTTCATGTACCAGAAACATCTCTTAACGTCAGGAAGAGACAACAGAAAGAATTGCGATACAACGTACCCGTACGCCGATATTATGAAAACAAACAAAACAGGCAAGCGCTGCTGGAAAATTTTCGTGATCATACCATCGTGCTGAAGCTTCAGGGCCGTCACCATTATGAAGATGGGCATCAATGGCATCAGGCACTTGAAGAACCATTTCGTAAAAGTACCAAAGACGACCGACAGCTTTGCAACTGACTCCTTCCAAAATAGGGTAAGTAGCAACCCGAGGGACGCGCCGCAAACAATCGCAACATCGTTAGACACCAATGTGCCTATATCTATCGTAAATCCCGGTAGCAATCGCAACCCGTCAGCAACTGTCTCGGCCGCAGATACGTCTATACCAGGGTTAGTTACGGCGGCCGATATCAAGTACGACAAAATTGTGTTTATAAAATTTGACGCGCAGACGAGACCGATTATTATCGGAGCGTATCCCAACGCCTTTATTCCAAGCCTGGAAATTGAATTAAAAATAAGGGCGCCAACCGCGAATGGCAACGAGAATATCAGCAATTCCTTGATTGCCAGACTTACCGCATACACAAACGACTTCGCGCAGCATGGTATCATCCAACCAAAACATAGAGGAAAAATGAGCGAGGCAAAAAACGCAAGCGGCATTCCAAACCGTTTTACGCCAGTCAGAACGCCGCTCATGAAACAACTATCTCTTGGAGAATTGGAACCTTCTACGCGCCTTCTTGCGGCCGTATTTCTTTCGTTCGACAACCCTCGAGTCTCTCGTTAAAAATCCGACTTGCTTCAGCAATCTATGCAAATCAGGCTCGAATGCGTCGAGCGCTTTGCTTATTCCATGCCTTACAGCCCCAGCCTGCCCGGATAACCCGCCGCCTTTCACAGTGCAATGCGCATCGTACTGCTCATCTCGCGACGCAGCTGCAAACGGCTGACGTATGACCATACTGAGAACAGCCCTTTTGAAATATTCTTCCTGAGGAATACCGTTTATCAAGATTCTACCAGATCCCGGTTTAATCCATACGCGAGCTACTGAATTTTTCCGTCTTCCTGTTGCGTACGATCTTCCGTAAGCGTCAACTTTCCGCTCCCTAACTGGCTCGGCGGCAAGCGCTCCGCTTGCCGTCTGCGTATCTGTCACAACGTTTTCAATCACGACTCAACCCTCCGACTATTCTTACGATTAAGCTTCGCTACATCCAACGCTTTCGGCTGCTGCGCGACATGCGGATGCTCCGCGCCTTTGTACACCTTGAGCTTGGACAAAATCTGTCTCGACAGCGGCCCCTTTGACATCATCCTACGAACGGCGTTGTGAACGGCTCTATCCGGACGAGCTTCGTCAAGCAACTGTCTCATCGTTCTGTTCTTAATGCCGCCAGGATACCCCGAATGCCAGTAGTGCTTTTTGTCGTCCAGTTTCTTCCCGGTAAATACGACTTTATCGGCATTCACAACGACTACATGATCCCCGCAGTCAGCATTCGGCGTGAAGCACGGCTTGTTTTTCCCGCGCAGAATATTTGCGATAACGACCGCCATCCGGCCCATTACCATTCCCTCTGCGTCTATGAGAATCCATTGCCTCTGTACGTCTTGCGATCTTATAAATGGCGTACCCATCAGTACCGTAATCACCTTAAATCCACACGGCATGCTACCATAGCTTTTGATTTGTGTCAAATGGATCTCCTCCGTCAACCCCTAATTCTTCTAGAGGATGAAATTACGCATGCATAAGTTCGTCGCATAACCCACTATGAACATGAGGCAAATATGTGGCACAATTGGACAGACGGCGTTGAGTTACTCGGTTGAGCGCCTGTTGTTTCAACCGTCGCGCGCTACGGCAAATACGCGGAATTTTGATGAATTGTAGAGTTAGATTCGCTCCCAGCCCAACCGGGTTTATGCATATTGGGAACGCTAGGATTGCAGTTGTTAACTACTTGTTTGCGAGGCAGAACAATGGCGAGCTCATTTTCAGAATAGACGATACTGACCGCGAGCGCTCTAAGAAAGAGTATGAAGACTCGATAATCAACGATCTTTCATGGCTCCAGATAACGTATGCCAAAGTCCTAAGACAATCTGCAAGAACATCGCGCTATGACGACATAAAGGGCAACCTCATGTCTCGCGGGACGCTATATAGATGCTACGAATCTCAGGAGGAACTGGAATGCAAAAGGCGCATGGCGACGTTGAAGGGAGCCCCTCCGGCGTATGATAGAGCGGCGTTGCAGCTATCCGACAGCCAAATAGCAAAGTTAGAGGAAAGCGGAAGAACCCCGTATCTAAGGTTTAAATTGCCCAACGAAGTTGTTACATGGGACGACGTTATACTCGGCCGCATTACGTACGACCTATCCAATATAAGCGATCCAGTTATTTGCAAGGCAGACGGCGCTTACCTGTACTCGTTCTCGTCAGTCATAGACGATATCGATTGCGGCATAACGCATATTATTCGCGGACAGGATCACGTTACTAATACGGCCGTTCAAATCGCGATGTTCAATGAAATATCAGGCGGCGCGTATAGTTGTGACTTTGCGCATCTTTCTCTCCTTACGAATAAGGATGGCTCGCAATTTTCTAAGCGAGTTGGCGGAATGAATCTTGGGGATTTTAGATCCGCGGGAATAGATCCAATGGCAATCTCAAGCATACTTGCAACGCTCGGAACATCGCTCGATACAAAACCATTTTTGGATATGAACGAGTTGATCCGGTATTTCGATATCACAAAGTTTGGATCAAATTCTCCGAAATTTGACAGCCGCGACGTTTGGAAGTTAAATAAAAAGATCATGCAGCTGAAGCGGTATGCCGACGTAAAGGACTACATATCGTCCGAGAGCGTTTTTGAAATCGCGAAGGACAACATAGAAACATATAACGACCTCAGAATGTGGGACCAGATATTTACCAATTCGTACAATCCTTCCTACGCTCCGTCAGAATCCGAGGCCGCAGTACTGAACGCCGCATTGGGGGTTTTGCGTAGTTGTGACAGCAATATAACGTGGCCGGAATTTTGGAAAACCGTTGCAGAAAAAGCCAACGCGTCCGGAAGGAACCTTTATGTCCCGCTACGTATGGCAACCACGGGAATGGATCATGGCCCTAACTTGACGGACCTTTTCGCAACGCTAGGCGCTGAGAATGTCAGGATCCGAGTCGGAGCTGCGTTAGACCTTTTTCTGAGTCAACAAAAACAAAAATAAGCGGGCGCGAACGACATAAGGCGCAATCGTTTAAGCGCGGCGCGTATGCCATATCTAAAATGGGTGACGAGCGTAAGAGTTTATTAATTTTTTTGATATAGGATCATTAACAGATAAACAAATATTTTGGATGAAGCGCATGGTAGCGATAATAGCATTACTCTTAGCGCAAGGAGTCACGGTACAACCACTCGTTGCGCAACAAATTGTCGATATAGAGGCGAGCGACACAGATCCAGAAGCTCAGCTAGACGGGAAGTTCGGAGACGACAGCGAAGAGAAGGAGGAAGATGAAAACGAGAGCCTAACATCCGGTAAACGCGGAGTAGGAAAATTTATGCAGATATCTGCGGTTAGCGATAAGGCGGAAGACGCAAAAGATAAAAAGCTCGAAGACGAGTCTAAAGACGCGAAAAAAAAGGACCCAAAGGATGATAAGCCGGCAGGCAACGCGGATGATAAATCTAGCGGTTCGGTAGATTCGGCGCGCAAAGATAAGGATAAGATCGACCACGACTGTAAAGGCAAGGACTGCGAGAACGAGGATTGCAAGAAGAAAAGATGTAAGGAAGGAAGCGACAAGGGAAAGGATTGCGACAAAAAGAAATGCGAGAAGGGAGAGGAAGGCAGCAAAGCAAAGGGGTCAGAGGGAGACGCTAAAGCCACACCGGCAAAAGCAGATGCGCGATCCGAGAAATCCGGTAGAACGCAGATTGCCTCCGCTTTTGATAGGACAACGGATGAACGGAGAATGAGGCTAATGCTAGCGATAGCCGCCGATCAACCGCGCGGATCCATAATACCGGCGATGTAGCCGAGAGGACATGTCGCTAGTAGGATTTCTTACCGCAAAGGGAGCTATAAGCGGCAGCCTTAACAGGCTAGCGGCGACTGACGGAAATGACTCGGACTCGCACGCTCATGAGCTTATTGCAAATAGCGGCGAATGCGGGGAAGAGGAGCTGGCAAAACTCGAGGCCGAATACTACGGCCTCGAGTACGCGACATTGGAAGGATTTCAAAAATTACCCGGATTAGACTACGAGGGGATGAGTAGGCTTTCCGCCATCCCGATCGCCGTAAGCGATAACGCAATACATATCGCCATCTCCGATCCTAGCGACCTCAAAACGCGCGACCAGATGGCGCGGTATGTAGCAGGCCTAAAGACTGGGAGAGAGCTGCCGCATGTGTACTGCATAGCGTCAAACAGCGCTATAAGCAGAAAGTACGGCGAGGTCACAGACCGAAGAACAAATTTAATAGAAGGCATAATCGCGGAGGCTCTGAGCGAGTCGGCGTCCGACATTCATGTAACTCCATTTCACAAAACATTTCAGATAATGCTCCGCATTAACGGAGAGCTATCGTTACTACGCGCATTAGATACGGAAGGATTTCAATCCCTAGCAATCTCGCTGAAGGTAATGGCTAAACTAGACATAGCGGAGACGAGGAGACCGCAATCCGGGCATTTTCAAAGAAGAAACGTTGACTTCAGAATCTCGACGCATCCCACAATGTACGGCGAGAACATAGTTATTAGGATACTAAATAAAGATAGAAACCTGATATCGATAGAGAACATAGGATTCGAGCCGGAGCAAGTAGAATATCTTAAGGAAGCAACTTCATACCACTGCGGAATGATAATTTTTTGCGGTCCCACCGGATCCGGTAAAACAACGTCAATCTACTCTCTCCTAAGGGTTATGGACAGTGAAACCCGCAACATTATGACCCTCGAAGATCCGGTGGAATATAGAATACCAAACGTCAGACAGACAGAAATAATCAGGGGGGTGATCGAGTTTGCCGACGGAGTTAGATCAATCCTTCGTCAGGATCCAGACGTCATATTAATCGGTGAAATACGC
>JAIRYU010000024.1 GCA_031267545.1 Holosporales bacterium
GATATCGCCTCACCCTCTCTGTCAGGGTCTGTCGCGAGGTATAGCTCGTTCGATAGCTTCAAAGAATCCATAATTTCTTTGATCTGCTTCTTGCCGCGATCGTTAAACTCCCACATCATCTTGTATCCATCGGATACGTCGACCGCTCCGTTTTTAGATATTAAGTCCCTTACGTGACCATAACTAGCGACAACCTTATATTTTCCGCCAAGATATGACTCAATTGCCTTGGCCTTTGCCGGAGACTCTACTACTACTATTCCCTTTATCACAAATGATATGTTTGATAATCTCGTGTTACTTACGCCTATAGACTACTTGATTCGGCAGATTTTTCCACAAAAATTATTAGGCCCATAAATCATGGAGATACCTGGCGCGATTCAACCATTACCGTATCCGATTTCTCGTAATAGGCAACAGGAATACGAAAACCAAGCGATGCGAAAAACAACACGAACATTGCGATTAGGACAACAACTGACGCCCACAGTACTTTGAACATCATTTTTCTTTAGTCGCATCCGTAATGTTATTGATAATCGAGGTCTTGTCACTGGCTAACATCAGCTCTACAAATCGCGTAGCGCTGGCATGAAGAACATGCCCGATTTTTACGAGCTCGTCACTATAAAACGGCGATAGAACGTAATCGGCGACTTGATCTTTCGACGGTGGACGGCCCACTCCGATACGGACTCTCCAGTAGTTCTTGCCGATGTGTCTATCAATATCTCGAAGACCGTTGTGTCCGCCGTTTCCGCCGGCAAATTTCACTCTTACTTCATATGGATCTAAATCTATATCATCGTGAATTACGAAGACGTCGTTTGTCTGAATTTTGAAGAACGACACGACTTCCGCTACAGCGCGTCCGCTTAAGTTCATAAAGGTCTGAGGCTTCAGGATTACTACCTTTACCCCGTCGATCATTCTTTCGGCCCGCAACGAAACGCCGCTTTCCCTGAACCCGGAAATCCCCAACTCGCCAGCAAAACAGTCGGCAAACATAAACCCGACATTGTGACGGGTCTGCAGATACGTAAGCCCGGGGTTACCGAGCCCAACTACCAAGAACACTCTTATCCAGGCGCTGCCTCGCTAGTTCCAGCTCCAGTATCGTCCGCAGAACTAACCCTCGAGCCAACTATAGTTGCGATGATCGAATCTCTCTCCGGGTGAGCGGCTACGACTCCATTCGGCAGTTCAATATCTTCCAGCAATAACGAGTCGCCAATATCTTTACCGGCTATGTCGATAACTATGCTAGCGGGAATCGACATCGGAGAACACAGGCATTCAAGCTTGTGTACGACAACGTTAATTACCCCGCCACGCTTAATGCCGGGCGACTTGAGCTCATTTGCAAATTCAATTACAACTCCGATTTTAACCTTTGAATCCTTAGATACCCTTTGAAAATCGACGTGCACTGGATTGCCGGTTACTGGATGGAAAACCACCTCTTTTGGAAGAAATTGTTCAGTTTCGTTTTCAATTTTCGCGCTTATCACGCGACCAAGGAATGCGGAGCTACCGCATTCTATGCCGAGCTCTTTAGCGGAAACCGCCACAAGCCTAGGCGCAGAATTCCCCCCATATATAACTCCCGGAACGAAACCATTATAACGCGTCTTCTTAGCCTCGCGCTTTCCAGACGCTTCTCTCGCGACAACCTTTAACTCTGCGTTCATACCATCCCCTTAGTCGAGGACAAACATATCGTCTAACACACAGCAGTGTACACGGTCTCTGTCTCGATGTAAATGCGTAAACTGGGATTCATTTGAAATTCGTTAAACCAAGTCTTCTCCGCAGATGTGGGAGTTCGTATAAAAGCAATAAGATAACAACTTCTTACTATGCCTATGACAAAGTTTGAATAGTTTTCTTCAGTAGTAATAAATCTCTGAACACAGACTGTTTCTGGGCGGGAGAACGCAGCAGAAAGGCTGGATGATAGGTGGCTACCGCGCTGATTCCGCGATATGTATGAACCGTACCGCGCGCTCGCGCAATTGATTCCGCATTTCTTAGAAGCGCTTTTATAGCGACTCCGCCAAGCAACAGCAATCCCTTCGGGTTTACTAACTCTATGTGAGCGTCGACGTATGGGAGGCAAAACGACACCTCGTCTACGGTTGGCGTCCTGTTTCCAGGAGGCCTCCAGAACACAACGTTCGAGATATACACATCTTTTCGCATAAAACCAATCGCTCGTAGCATATTGTCGAGCAGCTTACCGCTTTGGCCCACAAACGGCACCCCCTGCATGTCCTCTTCTTGCCCTGGCGCCTCCCCTATTACCATTATATCGGCGCTTGGCGGTCCGTCGGAAAACACCGTATTATTAGCCATTCGTTTTAGCGGACAATCAAGCCGCATCACAGCCTCTTTCAGACTGTCGAGCGTTTTAAAACTCAATGACGATATTGTGGCGGGAGCCGATCTGTTCGATTGAGACAATTGCGACTCAGTCTCGTTTCCCGTAGAATCCACAGTGTGTAGCGCATGATCAATCCCGAAGGCTTTATACCACCTTCGAAGAGCCCGATCAATTTGTTGCAGATCTGTATCCATGTCTAAAATCATATCAAATGCAGTTGCGAAGGTCAATTTAACGCTTCGGATTATACGCGATGAAATTGGCGCGGCCGGGTACCATAGGATTGAAAGCCTATTCGTATTTTTAGGCGGGATATATGACACTCTGGAGCTTGACGATACGGCGCCGTTTAACGAATCATCCGGAGCAATAGCGGGGGTTAAAAACTCCGATAATTCCGTACGAACGGCCTTTAAAATCTTAGTAGATAACTTTGACCGCCCTGCTCCGGACGTTAGAATAACGAAAAGACTGCCAATCTGCGGCGGAATTGGAGGCGGATCCAGCGATGCGGCATGCTTTATTAATTCCGTTTTTGATTATTGGTCTATGTCGCTACAGGAAAAGTTGAGTTGCGTCAATATGTTCGACGCCCTTGGATCCGACGCAAAAATCTTTCTCTACAAGTACTTCTGGAAATGCGATAGCCTGTATGCGCTAGGAACGGGGCTTGACAATCCGCCTGTCGTAATTAACTTACCGATTAATGGATATGTCGTTCTCGTTAACGCAGGAGATACGCTGTCAACAAAAACAGCGTACGAAAAGTTCGCTGGGCCCTACTGCGATGAAATAGGAGTCAATGAAATTATGAATCAACTCCGTCGCAACGGCGTCGCATACAACTCGCTCGCCGCGGCGGCAATCCAATTGGCGCCGTCAATCCGATCTGTATTATCAAACGTCAGGGAAACGCAACCTACGCTGTATGGTCTTTCCGGCAGCGGCCCGACATGTTTTGGAGTATACGACAGTCTTCCTGCCGCTCAGGTCGCTGCGACATTGCTGCGACGTTCGGCGACATTTGTGGCGATTAGCCCGCTTGCTACCTATGCCGGCATAACCAATCCCATGCCAAGTACAAGTAGCAGTAGCGCGCTATAATAGATCGCGCGCTAACGGATACATGCGTGTCCATGTTAATGTAGCTCGTCTTTAGCGTTGGGATTGACACAACGTTGTCCGTTTGGTAAAATTGAACCAGTGGGGTAACGCGCTGCGGATACGGCGCTAGCCAGAAAACGGAGTAAAACAATGCAATACAAATGGAGAATACTGTGTCTCACGGCCGTGACGATAAGCGGATACGTAGATACTGAAGCGGCGCGCGGAGCTAGGCAACCGGCTAAAGCGGCAAGCGGGTCACTCGGAAGATTTGTACAAGACGGAGTCACAACGCAAGAGGACCCTAGCGGGAAACAGGCCGAAACATTGTTAGCGCGACTCAAAGCTAAGGGAGCGCATGACCGTGGTAAGGCTCAATATGCTCCAAAACCCATAAGCGCAATTCATTCAAGCGAGCCGGCATTTAGACCGTATCCGGAAATTGCGAAAGCTCCCACTGTACGCGGAAATAAAACAACGACGGAGTGGATTGATGCGGGAATTGACGCAGTCAAATTCACGCGGCCGGGAGGGACCCGTACGGATGCCGCATATGTAACGGCCCGGAAGAAGCAAATGCTAACACTAGCCCCGGAACACAGCAGAAGACAAACGCTCCTAGCGTCGGCATGTTCAGACGGACTCGAGACGAGAAGCGCGTGGCTTGTCGGTAAAAGCGGAGTAGACGATCGGAGATATCCGCCTATTGACGGAATAAGATCTGCAGCCGTGTCACAGGCGCCACAGCAAGCCGCAACGAATTCGCAATTTACAATCCCGGTGTATAACGGGGCAAGCCCACAGTTCACCGCCTTGGAGACGCTAGAGAGAGCCGGAGCAACAACCCCCGCCTTGATGCGAGATGCCAGAACACACCCGATTTGGGCAATAATCACGGGTGGAAGAGAATTCAGCGCGAAGGATAAACAAAGATACATAGCTCAAGAGAAACCAGATCTGATGACGACTCCCTTAGCCACGGGATTATTAGACGAATCCGTACTCTCAGTAGCGCTGGGAGAGGATATGAACCGAACTATACGGAAGTGCATAAGAACAGAATACGGAGCTCTTCCCGGAACTACCATAGTCAGTATCAGAGTGGCGATGGCAGAAGCATACCGCATATTCACCGAAACAGTGAGACAAAAAGTGACGCGGACGATCGAGCGAAACAGCCCCATGAATATGTACGACGCCCTGAGGCAGACAGCCTCAAGAAGAGGCGACGCCGTACCGCTAGCGCTATCGGATGACTTGTCCGATGGGCAAGACCCGCGAGCTCGCGCGCGGGAAGTCTATAATAGCGCGAGGCTAAATGACGACGGGGACATAATGCCTCTACCGTGGTCAA
>JAIRYU010000001.1 GCA_031267545.1 Holosporales bacterium
GTCCGTTTGGCGCCCAAGTTGGCGCCTCAACGACATCTCCGCTAGCTATAAGCCTCTCGCCGGTTCCGTCCGTTTTCATTACTCCGATGAAGAACCGCCCCTTATATTGCTTCGTAAACGCTATGAGATCTCCGCGCGGGGACTGTGCCGGTTGCGAGTATTTTCCATCGCCCCGACTAAGCCGCTCCACGTTTGAGCCGTCAGCTTCCATTCTGTATACTGCCTCTTGTCCGTCCCGATCTGATGTAAATAGTATTCTCCCGTCCTGCAAATAACTTGGCGACGTGTCTATACCATGCAATTCCGTAAGCCGTCTTATTTTCCCCGTCATAAAATTAACCTCGCAAATTGCCGAATGTCCGCCGATTATGATCGCCAAGACAGCCCTGCTTCCGTCTGGAGATAACCGCGGAGCGTACGACATTTGAACCGGTCTGCCCCCGTTTACCCTGCTTAGTTCCGCAAGCATCCTGCCGTCAATTACCTGCCGAACCGACCTAGCCCTAACGTCAATGATTTGCGCTGACGCAGCGCGTCGCGTTCGATTTCTGGCGTTATCATCGATTGACGCGTATGCTATGTATCTCCCGTCAAAACTTGCCCTCGGCGTCAGATCAAGTCTTTTACCGTCGGTAAGCTGCATTCTGTTGAATCCGTCCTGATCTACTAGAACTATTCTGGTTCGTCTTCGCGTGGAGCTTAGCCCGGGAACAGTCTCCACATACGCTATATGTGTGTTGAAGAATCCATCTTCGTTGGTAATTCTCTTAAACGCCGTATCGGCTATGTCATGCGCCGCTCTCCTGCTGTCGCTGACAGTAGTGGAGATTTTCAGAAGAACCTTGCCCGTAATCATATCTGTTAACGTACCTTCGCGCGGATTGTTCATCTTTAGCAAATACCTAGCTCCGCCATTCGTCGAATGTTGGGATGATCCGTCGGTCTTAATTGTGCACGCGTCACAGGAATGATCTACTATCCTAAACAATCCGGATAACTCTAGGTCATTGCGGATGATCTGAGCTATTCCATCCAACTCGGAATTACCAACTTCGCCCGGCCCTACCACCGCTATAGGCTCCGGTTCTACATTGCCGCCGGCGATTTCAATTTTGATAGTGTGTCCGGTCGCAATTAACATGCATGCGGCGAACGCTGCGTAGACTAACCGTTTTAGCATAAAGCGCGAGCTGTACGTCTTTAACTTACCGCGTAATCCTACCACAATTCTCCGGAATAACTGACTGCTAATCACATTCCAGGAAGAAGAAGCGCTCCCAAGCCTTTTTGTTTCGGTCTGTCGGGTTCGCCATTTTGATCCGCAATTGCTATCTGTTTGTAATCGTCGTCGCCTACGTCGCTTTGATGTTTTATCTTTCGGACGTTATCAATAACCCTCCTTGCGATCCTGGCGGGAATGCGGCCCCCCGTCGAATTAGGCGTCATTCTTTTTGATGCCATGTCGTTTCCGATCCATATGCCAAATGAGAATCCCAGTTTTTTATTCGGCGGGTCGTAAAATCCGGTGAACCACGCGTCCGAATCGCCATTGGTTCCTGTCTTGCCATACACATGTTCATTTGCGTTTGCAGCGCGTCCAGTTCCACTCTGTACTACGTTTCTTAGTAGCTTACGGCCAGATTCCAGGACTTCGTTATCAACTACATGCGCTACGGCATCTTTGGATTTACGGAACAGTACCTCGCCGGTTCTGGCTCGAATCTCTGTGATACAATACGCCCATATTGGAAGGCCGTCCATAAATGACGCGTAGGCCGCTGTCAGATTTTTTAATGTAACCGGGGTAGTTCCCAGGGCGACACTCATGTCGTTTACCGAGACGTCAAAGATTCCCAATTTGCTGGCAAATTTCGCGATGCTACGCAAGCCAATAGACTGCGCCAGTCTGATGCTAACGGCATTCACCGAAAACGTAAATCCATCTAGTACTGAAATTTCTCCCCTTGATTGCCACTTGTAGTTCTTAGGGGTCCATCCAGCGATGCTGACTGGCTTGTCAGATATCATATCGGTCAGTTGGTAGCCGCGCTCCAATGCAGCCCCGTAAATAAATAGCTTAAATGCAGATCCAGGAAATCGATTAGCCGCAACTGCCCTGTTGAACTGAGTTACCGAGTAACCGTTTCCGCCTATCATAGCCTGTATAGCCCCGTCGCGCGCCATACATATGAATGCCGCCTGTGAGAAGTTATAATTTTTACCCTCGGTTTCTATGTAGTACGATACTGCCTCTTCTGCAATCTCTTGCTTATCCTCGTCAAAGGTTGTAACGACAACTATGTCGTCCTCAATTTCTCCTCCTAAAAGTTTTTTTGCCTGCTCGTACACAAAATCGCAGAAGTATTTTTGATTATGGATTTTGGAGACGCTGCCGGACAAGGCCTCCTGCTCCTGCGTTGCTTCGATAATTTTCGCATCCTTTATGAAGCCCTGGCTTTCCATCGCTTGAAGAACCACCATTGCTCTATCGCGCGCATAGTTAGGGTGATTGCTTGGATTGTATTTTGAGGGAGCTTTCAATACTCCTGCCAGTATCGCCGCCTCAAAGATTGACAGTTCTTTGGCTGATTTACAGAAGTATCTTCTGGCAGCGGCGTCTATTCCATACGTGCCGGCTCCAAAGTACACTCTGTTCAGATACATCATTAAAATTTCTGATTTTGTAAATTTGTGTTCAAGCCAAAACGCAAGAAGGAGCTCTCGGATTTTCCTTGGCATAGAACGGTCGCGATGCGACGCCGCTCCCTCTGTTATTAAGATGTTTTTAGCCAATTGTTGGGTTATCGTAGACCCGCCTTGAACCACTCGTTTCGCAACATAGTTCTGATAAAGGGCCCTAAAAAATCCAACAAAATCTATTCCAAAATGTTGAAAGAATCTTTTGTCTTCCACTGCCATAAAAGCCAGTGGCACATGCTTCGGCAATTCTTCTACGGTAACGACGTCTTCATACAGATCTCCATATGATCCAATGACTTTTCCGTCATAGGTCTGGACAGAAACGGCTGGTATTCGTACGGCCGTTTGGAGATTATCAAGATTAGGTAGCGCGCCAGCGAAATACATAAGCGCCACTGTAATCGTAACGAATCCGCACAGCGAACAGTACATAAAAAATCGGAATAACTTTGCTGCGAACGAATTTCTACGCCGCTCTATCTGGCGCTTTCTGTAATGTTTTGGAGGTCTCTTTTTCCTCAACGCTAACTACTCGCGTTTTTGAAGTCATTGCGGATTCTATCAATAATCGGCGTATGGTACAATATTGGAGAAGCCGTCCGCGAGAGTTACTTGGAGTGAAAGTCGTCTCTAAATTTGTATGCCAGGAGTGTGGCGCGATCTTATCGAAGTGGATGGGACAGTGTGACATATGTCGCGGATGGAACTGCGTCGTAGAGGAAATCGGGACGGACGCGAAAGGCAAATCGCCAGATGTTCCAGAGAATTTTTTTGAGTTGATACATGACGATGTCGGGTCCGATTGCGGGGCGCCTACTAAACGTCACAATTGCGCCCTTAGCGAACTAAACAGGGTGCTGGGCGGAGGATTAGTTAGCGGATCGGTCGTATTACTTGGAGGCCCGCCCGGAATAGGAAAGTCCACATTACTGCTCCAGTTACTATCCGATATCAGCGATATCAAGGATTATGTGTACATATCTGCGGAAGAATCCACAAAGCAAGTTATGATGCGCGCTCGTAGGCTTGAGATATCAAACCAAAATCTAAGAATTGCGTCATCCGCCGATATTCATCAAATTTTACAAGCGATTAAACATTTAAATCATAACGGCATAGTCGTTATTGATTCGATACAAACTGTGTCGTCCAACCTTATCCAATCTCCGCCAGGCAGTATTTCACAGGTTAGGTTCTGCACACAGGAGTTGGTGAGATTCGCCAAGACTAACGATGTGATAGTTATCATAGTAGGCCATATCACAAAGGATGGAGCAATTGCGGGCCCAAAGACGTTGGAACATATGGTAGATAGCGTATTGTATTTTGAAGGAGATGGGACGTTAGACTACAAAATTATTCGCTGCGTAAAAAATAGATTTGGGCCAACGGACGAGATTGGCGTATTTTCAATGACTGGGAAGGGCTTAGAAGAAACGCTTAATCCGTCTGTAGCATTCCTGTCGGAGCGCGATGGCTCCGTTAGCGGCGTGGCCGTGTTTTCAGGAATAGAAGGTACGCGTCCTATCTTGTCCGAAGTACAGGCGCTTGTGTCGCATACCAGCCTAGCTATTCCGCGACGTTCATCCGTTGGGTTTGACGCGAATAGGTTGTCGATGATCGTCGCTGTCTTGGCGACAAGAGGCAGGATGAGTTTTTCAAATAAGGACGTATTTGTCAATGTTGCCGGCGGTCTCAGAATCACGGAACCGGCGGCAGACCTCGCAATTTCAGCCGCTATTATTTCGGCGGCATACCAAAAATCTCTTCCAGCGAGATCTGTATTCTTCGGGGAGGTTGGACTGTCGGGCGAGTTGCGCCAATCACACCTGTCGTATGCGCGGATTAAGGAATCCGTAAAGCTGGGATTTACTGACATATTCTGCGCGCATAAAACAGAAGATTTTGAAGGCTCCGCAGATGTCAAAATCTTGAGAATAAAATCAATTAGGGATTTGATCGTTAAGATACATGCAACCTCGCCATGCCCGTAGAGGAATTGGCAACTAACTCCGATTTATCAATAAAAGATAAATGGATAGATGCAAGCGCCGCGGGAGCGTCCGTCTCAGAAAAGATGAAGTTAGGAATGTGGTTCGGAAATGGCGACGCAGGGAATGCCCCCGTCCTCAGGGACCCGAATATAAGGAAAAGAGCGCAGCGCTTACATGGATAAGAAAGTTTGGAGCTAATTCAAAGTCGAGAACATGCTTAGTAACTAACGAGTCGAAAGCTGCGCTTCAGGGCATATCATCTTGCGAAACCACGAAGCGAAGCTCTATCGAGAAACTGGCGGGAAGGCCTGGCTGCCATCTTAGAATAACTCCTGAAAGCCTTGCCGATCTCCATAACGAACGAATTGTTTAATGCGTGAGACGGATTTATTGCAGTAATATCCCCGATAATATCGCATTCAAGAACGCAAAGATCTCCTATTAAATCAAGGCATTTGTGCATCACTATCTCTTTCTCGTGCCTGAGTCCGCCGGCGTTCTTGACGGTTCCATCCGAAAGAATTACGATGGTGTTATCCTCAGAAGCGCCGCGCGCCATGCCTCGTTTTCGTATCTCGCAATAGTCGTCAAGCCATCCAAACGTTCTGGATTCTGCTATGTTGTTGAGATCGTCGTCAAGCTTAAATGAGTAACAGTTACGACCGTCTACAAGCGAGCCCAGTCTCTCGCATGAAAGTTCCACCGAGATTTTACGTTCCTTACTTGGCCTCACAGAAATTCTTCCGCTTTTGGAGCTTACCGTTATCTCGTCAGCGATTACTAAGGCGGGGACCATGCTATTTCGATATCTTAGTCCAACATTTAGAAATTTGTTCGTGAACTCGACGGCAGACCCGTCCATAATTGGAACCTCGTCTCCTTCGATCTCGACGATAGCGTCCGTAATTTTACAAATCCTGAGGGCTGCGAGGAGGTGCTCCACTACGGCAATCGACACGCCAGCTTCGTTTGTAATGCAAGTGCGCAGAATTGGATTCGTAACACACTCGGGCGACAGCCTAATTATCCGCTCACGATCGGCTACGTCAACCCGATTAAACATTATTCCGTTGTCCGAATGTAACGGACAAACTCGCATTGTAACGCGCTTCCCGCCGTGAACGCCTACTCCGACAAATTCAACCGGACGTCTTAAAGTAGCCCTACGCCTCAACAACATACCAACAAATCCACACGAATACGCGTATAAGAATATTGTACGGCAACCATCGTAACTACTACAATACAGACAATTGTTACAATTTGTTGCGATCGCTGGAAGCCGTGAATCAGCCGTAGTAACCCTTTAGGTACCCAATCGGATCCTCGCGCTGCTTCGGGTTAATCTCGGTTACTATCTTGCCACCCCTTAGGAGGGCTATTTTGTCGGAAATTTGAGTTAAGAAATCGAGGTCATGAGATGCCGCGACGATCGTAACTCCAAGCTTATTAACGCTCTGTAAAAGCGTCACCACATCCGTTATGGTAGCTATGTCTAACCCAGACGTAGGTTCGTCGCACAGGAGCGCATCCGGATCAATCATCAGGCTCCTAGCTAGCGCGGCTCTTTGCTTTTGCCCGCCGGATAATGTGCGCGGATATTCCAGAGCCTTCCCCTCCATTCCAAGGTCTTTAAGAATGGATCTCGCCTTATCTATGCACTGCTTCCTCTTATCCGGACCGGCTTTTAACGCTGGAGCATACACGAGATTCTGCAAAACCGTCATATGAGGAAACAGCTGAAAATCCTGAAACATGAAACCAACCTTGCAGTCGTATTCTATGGCCCCTCCATCCGGGGTCTCCAATTTCTGTGTGCACCGTAACAGAGTAGATTTCCCGCTACCGGATGGTCCCGCAAGCCCAACGACACTATGCGCTTCAACGTCAATGCTAACGCCATCCAGGATTTTTACTCCGTTAAATGATTTGCTGACATTACAGATCTTCAGCATACAACCTTTCGTCCCTCTATCTTTCGTCCGACATACTCAATCGACAGCACCAGAACATAGTAAGCGACTGCGGCCATACATAGCGGAGCAAAATACTCGTACCGCGCCGAAGCTATAATCTGCGACCGCCGCATAATATCCATTCCTCCAATAGTCGCTATTATCGCGGATTCCTTCAACAGGGTTACCGTTTCATTAACAAGCGCCGGAAATATATTCATAGCCACTTGCGGCAGAATGACGTCCCTCCACATATAGAACGGAGGGATTCCAAGAGAATACGCCGCCTCAAATTGTCCCTTTGGGAGACTTTCTATTCCGGCCCTCAGTATTTCTGCAACGTACGCCGAACTGTTGATTCCAAACGTAATGATCCCCGTCGACAACACACTAAGCTTACACCCGCATAGCTGCGGAACAAGGAAGTAAACGATGCTCAATTGCAATATAACAGGCGTGCCCCTTACTATCGACACAATTCCATTGATCACAGACTTGCATATGCCGCGATATCTAGCAATGGAAAATACCCCCCCCAGAACCAATCCAACCAAAATGCCGCCGGCAAGCAGCTCTAGAGTCAAAATGACTCCGGAGCCGATATACAAACAGTCAGAAACAAGCTTACTCACCCGTGAGTTTCCACCTCTCCTTTAGCGCCTGTAACTCTCCGCCATCTTCTAGCTCTTTGAGCGCGGCATTGAGCGGGTTCAGAAGCTCGGAACCTTTCTTCACCGCCATTGCGCTATCGCCATCGCTTGCTCCTTCTTCGACAACAACGTATGTCAAATCGGGGTTACTACTGCAGAGAGTCGCAGCTACTGCGCTGTCTACTATTACTCCGTCAACACGCCCAGCCTTGATAAGCTCAACCGATTGCGCAACATTATCAATTGACGCCGCTTCAGCGGCTGGCCTGTTTTTCTTGAGCCACTTCTCTTGTACAGATCCTAGCTGACACGCAACCCTTACACCCGTAAACTCCGAAGTATCCACTTTGTCGCCGCTCTTATGAACGAACGCTAATCCGGTATTGTAGTACGGGGTAGTGAAATCGTTGATCTTACGACGTTCTTCAGTTGGATTTGTTGATGCGATAACTACGTCTACTGATCCGTCCAGCAATCCGGCAAATAGCGATGAAAACGACATATCTTTGATTTCGGCTTTCTTTCCAAGCTTCTTCGCCACAGCTTTTGCAAGATCAATTTCGAAGCCCGTCATCTCGCCGTTTTCGTAGTACTCAAACGGCGGATAGTCCGCGCTCGTGCCAAACGCAATTACATTCTCATCCTTCTTATTTTCACACCCTCCCACAAGGAGTAGCGCAGTCGCCAAAAACGCCCGCAATAGCCCACACACCTTCATAAACATCCCCTAATCGATCACAATGCTACTTCTAACGCCACGCGTCAGCATATCACAGGCGACCTGCTGCATCAATGTGATTTGCTGATATCATTAAAGTTATTGACCAAGACAGCCCATGTTGATATTATATTGATCTGCAGGGCCTTTAGTTCAGTTGGTCAGAACCCTCCGCTCATAACGGAGTTGTCGTAGGTTCGAGTCCTACAGGGCCCACCAGACCTTCGATCCGAACGCTCGTCCCGCGCTCTAGAATTTCACACCTATTTTGCTGCATCCACAGTCTACGCGCATTATCTCTCCTGTGATCCCAGACGCCATATCGCTCAGCAAGAACGCGCAAGCGTCGCCTATGTCTCTTTGAGTTACGTTCCTCTTTAGCGGAGATCTGTTTCTATCAACCTCCAATATTTTGGAGAAATCGCTAACTCCGGAGGATGCGAGGGTTTTGATTGGTCCTGCCGAAACCGCATTGACTCTGATTCCCATATCGCCAAGATCGTTCGCAATGTACATTACGCTAGTTTCAAGCGCGGCTTTTGCAAGAGCCATGACGTTGTAGTTCGGAACTACCTTCTCTGATCCGTAGTATGTCAACGCCAAGATACTCCCGCCATTCTTCGACATTAGTTTTTGCGACGCGCATTTGCAAACATCCGTAAATGAGTAACATGAGATATTCATAGCGTTCAAAAAGTTGCCTCTCGTTGTGTTACAGTATTTCCCAGCCAACTCATTTTTATCGGAAAAAGCGATTGAATGCGCGATGAAATCGATGTCCCCAACTCGTTGATATATCTCGTCGAACGCTCTTTCCACATCGCCGTCTTGCGCCACGTCGCAAACTACGACGTCATTGCAACCGAAGGATTCGGCGATGTCTGATATCTTGTTTTTGAAGTACTCGGTTTGCGCCGTAAATATTAGGCTGGCACCATTGTTTTTTAGCGATTCCGAAATCCCATATGCGATTGAAAATTTATTAGCCAATCCCATTATAATTCCCTTCTTCCCTTGCATTATCATATCTTCATCTCCCGTATAAATCCTCTTCAATTCTGAGAAGTCTGTTGTACTTAGCAAC
>JAIRYU010000005.1 GCA_031267545.1 Holosporales bacterium
GACGACGAGGAATCCCAAGAGGAAAGAGCGGAAGTCTCCACCGAAACAATCGACGCAGCGATCGAGGCAATCGCGAATCTCAAAGGCAACAGTGCAGAAACGCTAGAAGCGACAATAAACGGCGCCATCCTGATACAGGCGAACGCAGACGGCGTCTGGTTGACAGGGTTCGGGGATGAACCAGGACAGCAGAAGCTTGAAGAGAAAGACGGCGACAAGGCGCTCGCGGCGCTGCGGTTAGCAATACAGGATAGATACAAGACCACCGGAAGAATTAGACCAGGTCACCTGCGGCTATTAATGCAGCGCGGCGACGCAACCGAAATGACAATAGAGCTAGAAGGCGATGGGAAAGTCTATGTATGCGAAGAAGATGTGACAGGCAATCAGCAACGTATAGGAGAGAGCAAGTACGCCATACGCCTGAGGTCCGATGGATTCGCGCTATATCTACCCGAAGCGCGCGGCTGGGCGGCAATGGTGCCGTTGAACGAAATAGACGTCAACGCAAGCGCGCCAGCGGAACTGGAAAAAGAGCTTGACAAGCATAGTTCAGACGAATTGGAGCAATACATCCAGGCGCTGGAAGGGGCGGGCGACGTAGACGTACAGGTAGGAAACCACAAAATCACTCGCCAAAGCGACTCGTGGAGTACAGAGACGGAGCGCTGGGGAGCGCGCGTCGTAGCGCAAGGCGGGGTTATACCCGAATACGTCAAGGCAGCCATCATAAATACGCTGGCGTTAAAACACGGACGCTTCACGCCGCGAAGAATACTCTCACTGCTGGAGCGCGGCGAAAAGTTCAAAGAACTAGAAACGTCAAGCGGAGTGAAAATAGGAATAGCGGATCAGACCATCGACGTCGCTTCAGAGAACCTCGAGCAGCTTGACGCCATATACGCGTATTCAGCCGGCAGAGGTCCTGGACAGAGCACATTGGTATACAATGGACTCACGTGGGAAGCAATTGATCCGGACGTCCAAATCTCGGCCCACGAAGAGTCGGCAAACGCGCAGAGGGAAGCCAAGCGCGGTGATCCAAAGGCTCCAGAGTCTATCGCCAACAGGGTACGCAGGGAGAGAGCGCTATTGGCGGCGTTGTTAAGCGGACACTCGGGAGAGATAGAAGACTACGCCTTTGAGGACGGCACAGCATACTTGAGAGGAGACGGCGGAGACGACGAAGAGAAAAAAAGCGACAGAATCTCACGCGGGTGGGCACAAGGCGGCCGCATCGATGCCATAACGAACATTCTTGATTGCAAAGCCGCGGCCAAAGAGGTACTTACAAGAACGGTGGCGAGAGGCTACTTTAGTCCGGGGCAAGCGCTAAAGCTAGCAAAATGGATAGGAGATACAAGTAACCTTACCGTAACTGCCGCCAACGGAAACCGGGTCGAGGTGGTACTAGATCCCACAAAGTACGAGCCAGGCGAGTACGACGGCCTTCGCATAGCGCTGACAGCGGCCGGCGAAGGAGAACGACCTAAGGTATATAGCCCGAAACTCAGAGCCTGGGCTGTAATCGCAAATCCGGAGGCAATAGTAGGCTTTGCAGCTTCCGCTGCGGACTATCCTCTAGCTCCAGCGCCTGCGTTCGAACCCAACGAGAGCCCAGAGGGGAAAACAACGAGGCTTCGGCGCGAATTCGACGCGGCAGCGTCCGCCCTACGCAAGAGTGACGCTCCGGATATAACGACGCGAGTAGGCAAGTATACGGTACTGAAGGCAAGCGGCAAATTGACAGTCAGTGACGGGAATCGGACCACAGAGATAGCAAATGAAACCGCCGCTCGCGAGGCAGCCGCGCAAATAATACGGGAATACGCTGCGCAAAATGGAGAAGTCCCGTTTAACTTAGCAAGCTGGGCGGTTGGCGCGAACGACCGACTACAGCTCGAGCGCGACGGAGTCCGCTCAACAGTGATGGGAACCAGAGTGATTCCGACAGCAGGTGAGCTAATCAATGGGGGCATGATAATAAAAGGCGATCGGATATGGCGAGGAACCAAGAGGGGCTGGTACGCGGCACTCCCGGAGATGTTCTACCCCATCCTGGCTAGAGAGGACAGCTCAGAGCCAGATGCGCAGACGAACGAGCAGCAAGCAATGAGAATCATCAGAAACTATGGCGAAAGAAATCAGGCGGACCTGAAAATCAAGATCAGCAGCACACTAGACGCGCTAGTAGAGCAAGGAGTACTCAAGCTGCATCATGGCACCACGAGGATAGCACCCAAGATAGAGCGCGGACAACCGGGGTGGGCTAACGCAGTTAACGTAATCATCGATAAATGCATCGCCGACGGCAGCGTAATACCGCTGGACATACTCTATGCAGCGGGCGAGGATCCAAACGGCAGAGTAGTGCGCGGCCCTAGGGGACGCAAAGTAGTAGGCATATACGAACTAAGCAAAGCCACGGATGCGCAGCTAGAGTCCGTGGAAGGAGAGGTCCTAACCATAGCAGCTAAAGGTGAAAACATCTTCTGGTGGGACCCAACCGTGAAATCTAAAAAAGCAGGAGCCCCCGACGGAAGATGGGTGAAGATTGAAAACCCAGAAAAGCCTATCGAAACTAAGGCGAAATAAGATCCGGGCTTTTCGGGAGCAGGTAGATACAAAGACACAACCTTTTGGTTGTGTCTTTTTGTTTATGGCTCTACGAATTCATTGAATCAAAGAAGGCGTCGTTCGTCTTGGCATATCTGAGCTTTTCAATGAGAAACTCCATAGCTTCCGTTGTTCCCATCGGATTCAGAATGCGTCTTAGAATCCACATCTTTGACATTTTTGATTTATCTTTGATGAGAAGCTCCTCTTTGCGCGTTCCTGATCTGTTTATATCTATCGCGGGGAATACCCTCTTATCCGACAACTTTCTATCAAGAACAATTTCAGAATTTCCAGTTCCCTTAAACTCTTCAAAAATTACGTCGTCCATACGAGATCCAGTCTCGACGAGCGCCGTTGCAATGATGGTAAGGGACCCGCCGTCCTCTATGTTTCTGGCGGCTCCAAAGAATCTCTTAGGACGCTGCAGCGCGTTAGAGTCCACGCCGCCCGTCAATACCTTGCCAGAAGACGGCACGACTGTATTGTAGGCTCTGGCAAGCCTCGTTATAGAATCGAGTAGAATTACGACGTCCCTCTTGTGCTCGACAAGCCGCTTAGCCTTTTCAATAATCATCTCAGTCACCTGAACGTGTCTCGTAGCGGGCTCGTCGAATGTGGAACTAATCACCTCCCCGTCAACCGATCTCTGCATATCTGTTACCTCCTCCGGTCTTTCGTCTATCAACAAGACGATAAGATACACGTCCGGAAATTTGGTCGTAATCGCTTGAGCAATAGTTTGCAGCATAACAGTCTTTCCTGTTCGAGGCGGCGCAACGATTAGAGCCCTCTGGCCTTTCCCTATCGGGGCAACCAGGTCGATCACGCGTTGAGTAAAGAGCGCCTTGTTTCCGGAGCCGCCGTCGGCTAATTCCAGGCTCAGCATCTCGTCGGGATAGAGCGGCGTAAGGTTGTCAAAATTAGTGCGCCGCCTAATGTTTGTGGTGTTTTCGAAATTCACTTGCGTAATTTTTGTGACAGAAAAATATTTCTCAGATTCCTTGGGAGCCTTGATCTGCCCCTCAACCGTATCTCCCGTCTTTAATCCAAACTTTTTTACGAACGCCGGAGCCACGTACACGTCGTCCGGACCTGGTAGATAATTGGATTCTGGCGATCTTAAAAATCCGAACCCATCTTGGAGAACTTCGAGCACCCCGATGCTGGATATCGGAATATCCGCCTCGGAAAGTTTTTTCAATATTGAAAAAACGAGATCTTGCTTTCGCAATGTATGCGGATTCTCAACGTTGTGTTCCGTTGCGCACTCCAAAAGAGCCGACAAAGATTTTGACTTTAATTCTTGAAGATTCATTGCTATTCCTTTATGAAAATTTTAAGGTGAAGGCACCACTCCGCCTCAGAAACCAGTTGATCTCTTCCGCGTACCCGTGATACAGTACGTACTGTACTCCATTTCGGAGCTGAGTCAAATAAGTTTTTGAGGCGCTAATATGAAAAAAAATATCCACCCTGACTATCATACGATCTCAGTGACGCTGACGAATGGCGAAAAGTTTGAAACAAGATCGTCGTATGGAAAAGAAGGCGATACCATCAGCCTCGACATAGATCCGCTTACACACCCCGCGTGGACAGGAGCGGGCCGCAGGCTGGTAGACTCAGCCGGGCAGATCAGTAAGTTCAACAAAAGGTACAGCATTAAATCGTAGATATAATCTATCGTTACAGCGCGCTAGTGTCGTGGAATATTGATGTTAAAGAAAATACTGAGCTTGCCGGCAATCATTTTTGCGGCGCTTATTGGCGTCGGATGTTTTGGAAGCTGTCTTGACATCTCAACCAAGGAGAACTTGCTAGCAGTAAGTTTGCTGTTAAAGGGAGTGATCGCTTTCGCCCTTCCGATGTTAGTTTTTTCATTTGTCTTATACGGACTTTTGAGTCTCAAAAACGAATCGATCAAGATGGTTTTGATATTGCTCCCTCTTGTGTGTGTCTCCAATTTTTCTGGATTTTGGGTATCGTATATGGCGGCTGTTCCGATCATCAAAACTGGAATCGTAACGATTTCGAAATTCGATGTACGCGATGTATTAACCCCCGCATGGGAATTTAACATAATCCCACTTGTAAAAAACGACGTCGCCTTGCTTGCGGGAGTTGCGCTAGGTATCGTTGGAAATCTTACCAAGTGGCGCGCCATAGACAACGTTAAGGTTAAATTAAACGTCGCGGCTAACTTCATACTTAAAAAGGTGATTTGCCCGGTGTTGCCGATATTTGTGCTGGGATTCATCATAAAAATGCAACACGAAGGAACGTTGGGCCTGATGGCGCGAGAATACGCAGTTCTGTTGCTGTTGGTAGGCGTCTTGTCGTATGGATACATATTTGTCGTTATGTTTATGTTGGCCGGCAGACGTCTACAATCCGCCTTTTCAAAATTCAGGAACCTGCTTCCCGGGGTGTTGATAGGATTGTTCTGTATGTCTAGCGCGGCGGCTATACCTGTGACCATCGACGGCAGCGAGAAGAATCTTGAAAACCCGGATATTGCAAAATTCGTTGTTCCCGCAGCTGCCAACATGCACCTTCTTGGAGACTGTTTTGCTATTCCAATTATAGGGCTTGCGCTAATGGTTTCGTTCGGATACGAACTTCCAACGCTGTGGCAATACCTGACTTTCACGCTGTATGGCGTCGTCGCTAAATTTGCAGCAGCTGGAATTCCTGGCGGAAGCGCGCTTGTTTTCCTGCCGCTTTTTGAAAACATACTGGGATTTTCGCCACAGATGCTCACCGCCGTCGTTGCCGTCTACGTTTTGTTTGATCCAATCGCAACGTCGTCGAACGTATTTGGGCACGGTATGTTTGCAATTCTATTTGAAAAGGTGTATAATCGACTAGCCCGCAGGAAGTAGGGTAATTGAGGTTGTAATGAATTTGAAGCGTATATCTGTTGCGCTGACCGTGGCATTATTGGCGGCGTGTTCTTCTTCAAGATTTGGCAGAGGGTTTGACTATGCCATATCAAAGACTCTGGCAAATGAAGGCGGATACGTCAATGATCCGGATGACCCAGGCGGCGAGACGAAGTATGGGATATCTAAAAGATCGTATCCGAATCTCAATATTAAGAATCTTACGGTTAATCAGGCAAAGCTAATATACTACAAAGATTACTGGCTTAAGGCTGGGTTGTATCGCGTACATAATGAGGAAGTAGCCGCAAAGCTCTTTGACATACTTGTCAATTTTGGAGATGAGCAGGCGCGTGAAATTACGCAGAGGGCTATATTGTCTGCGTATAAAAATGCGCATCTGGCCAGACCGGGTAGCGATTGGAGCAGTATGGTTCAACTCATCAACAACATCCGCGACTATAATGCGTTTTTGGCTTCGCTTAGATCTGAGCAGGCGTCAGTTTATAGGTTGATAGCTTACAAAAAGGGGAATATGAAGAAGTTTTTAACCGGATGGCTAAATAGGGCGTACACCTAAACTTCAATTGATCGAAACATCAGAATGAATGAGACATCCGTTCGCGTGTTGCTCGAAAGATTCCAGGAGATGTTATTTGCAGATCGGAGCTTGTCTGTTCAAACGCTTGCCGCCTACAAATCCGATGTGTTAGCTTTTTGTAAATTTCATCCAGACGCATTGTCGACGACTAAGATAGATATCGAGAATTATATCGGCTCCCTTCGGTCTTTAAATAGAAAACCGAGTTCTATCATGAGATGCATAGCTTCTTTGAAACAGTTCTTTTTGTTTCTATACGATGAACGCGAGATTGCTCAGAATCCCACTATCGATATAAAGATGAAAGCAACTGGAAAGGCTCTTCCAAAGGCGCTATCCGAAGATGAAATCAGAACGCTACTCGATTATTTCAACACAAAGAGCGACGTACGTCTAAACGCAATGCTTCACATACTGTACGGAGCCGGCCTTAGAGTATCTGAGTTGGTCTCTTTAACAAGAGACTCAATAACGCGTATACAACAAAACAACAGGACAGCGCTATTGGTGAGAGGCAAGGGAGGGAAGGAGCGAATTATTCCGTTAAACAATTTAGCGGTAGAAGCGGTAGAGGCACACCTAGAAGCGCTAGCTATAAAGTTTAGATCTAGCAACAAATATCTCTTCCCATCAGATAGTAAGAGCGGCCATATCACGCGCCAAGGGTTCGCAAAGCTTCTAAAAAAGCTGGCAACCGAGGTTGGGATCCCGGAATCAAAGGTATCGCCTCACGTAATCAGACACGCGTTCGCAACGCACCTTCTCCTACATGGGGCCGACCTTCTGAGCATACAAAAATTACTAGGGCATAAGGATATTTCGACAACGCAAATATACACCCACATATCAAACGAAAAAATTAAACAGCTGGTCGATAGCAATCCGAACATCAAAAAACTGCGCATATGAATGTGAATGCTCGTACGAAAAAAGTTCTGATAATCATCGGTCCAACCGCCTCGGGGAAGACAGCCAGGGCCATTGAGATAGCGACGGAACGCAACGGCGTGATCATTAACTGTGACAGCTTGCAGACGTACGACTGCCTCAAGATCTTGACCGCGTTCCCATCGGAGGCATACATGAAACGCGCGCCGCACGAACTCTTTGGATATCTGAAGTATTACGACGAATCGTCGGCAGTCGCTTGGGCAACGCTAGCGTCACAAAGAGTAATTGATACGCTACGCAGAAACGTGTTGCCGATCGTCGTAGGGGGAACTGGATTCTATATCAATATTCTCGTAAACGGAATATCCCCGCTTCCAGCAATTAGCGACGAGGTAAGAAAATACGTAGCCCGTATGGACTACGATGAGCTGCGCGCCAGACTGTACGAGGTTGATCCTCAAGCGAAGGCGGCAATTACAAAACAGCAACACCATCAGACAGTACGAGCATACGAAATCCTATTGGAAACTGGTAAGTCAATACTGAGCTTTAAAAGCCTTCCTAAGAAGACGTTTCTGCAAGATATCGAGTATGAGTACGATGTAACGGAGTGTGATAGAAAGCGGCTATACGATCGCATTAACGCGAGGTTCGAGAGAATGCTCGATGCTGGAGCTGTGGACGAGGTGGAACAGTTTCTATACACGATAGGGTATAGCCGATCAGAGCGTGAGGCTTTTTGGAGGAGATATCATATATTTAGCGCGATAGGAGCCAAGGAAATAACCATGTACTTGGACGGAGATATTTCATTCTCCTTAATGAAGGAGGTCGCGACCCGCAACTTGCGACATTACGCCAAAAGACAGATAACGTGGATCCGACACCAAATGCCTCAAACGCTCTAAACTACCACAAATTACCAGATCCCTTCGGGAGCTAGTAACTCTTGGTATACTTTTTGTACTGGTCGTAAATTTGCGAAATGCCCCATGCCGGGAACATTATGTCCTCAATGGGTTTGAAGAGGTATCGTATTT
The DNA here is from genome assembly GCA_031267545.1 of Holosporales bacterium. GTDB lineage: Bacteria > Pseudomonadota > Alphaproteobacteria > RUG11792 > RUG11792 > JAIRYU01. The sequence continues at coordinate 8,034 of JAIRYU010000005.1, forward strand.
CTAACTGGGCAGCCTTCGCGGTTCTCATGTGTGTTGTTCTGATCAAATTGAACATGTCCATCTGGCACGATACCTTTACCAAAGTACCTTGAGTTAGCAGATATGGCCTTATATCCAATGTTCCATCGCCCAGATTTTGAGCAATTTGCAAGCTCGTCTCCGTTACATCACGAACATACCGCATGGACTGGTTAATCACCTCCTGCATCGTACGAACACGAACGTCGTCTCCAACCTGCCTCTTAGCGATGGGTACGTAGCATTGATCCGGCAAAAACTCTAACCGAAAATATCTAGCATAGCGCGCCCTACCCAACTGCCTAGCAACTTGGAATGGCGCAATCATCATCAGATTCACATGCGGCATTCCAAATGGAGTTATGTGCCTCATCTTTATTAATCTCATGTTTAGATTAAGGATCTCTTTGAGGGAAGCTTGTTCGCCATCGCTTACTCCGTGCGATTGCCTCGCGGCGTCATAAACCGTACGCATGTCACCGGAATAATCCTTTAGTACAACCTCCCAATTTGAAATCACATTTCCATCCATATCCGTAGGCTTTAATGACCTATCGATCAATTTCTCCATCGCCGGGACATTCCGACGACGTGTCACAAACTGATTCGCCTCGTTGGACGAGGACAGAGCGTCGTACACCTGAAGGAGTTGGCTGCGCATCGAAGGGATTATGCGCCCAAGTTCTAATATCTTCTTAATATCCTGTAGTGACAGTGTCACAGTAAATTGCGTCAATTGGCTAAGCGGCAGAGCCGTCCTTGCTACCTCTCTTGGAACCCCGCTTCCTACCAGCGAAATATACTCGGCATACTTGGCTTTGTAGTCTTCCTCGACAACATTGGACTTCGGACTAAATAACTCCGGCATCACTGCGTACCTTCCAGATCGCTCTACCCCAGTGTTTCCATGAAGTATCGACAAGGAATCAAATATTGAACACCAGCATTCTAGCTGAACCCTTCTGCCATTTTCTGATTGGCATTGATAATCAAGGACTCGAATCCTGCAAGTCGATGTCTGATCGAGAGTCGTCCGAGAGATCAACCGCTCCATTTCCGGATTACAAGTACGCGTAGTTTTGTGTGGATTGTTCGCCATTTCGCTACGATGAGCCTCAAGCTCTTGCTTGGGGCTTGCCGCTACTGAGAGATTTCTGCGCAGCGCATCAGGAGTCAGCCGCCGTGGATTCACGGTGGCTGGAAAAGTCGGCAATAAGGAATCCACGGTAAATGGAGTTCCTGCCGTTGTCATGAAGCGTTTTTCACAATCGCTCGAGGGTAAATGGAGGGATACATGTGGTGACGATCCATTTAGTAGCGCCATACGATTCTTGAGGCAAGGCGGCTGCGTAAATCCCCGGCGTCGAGTGGCGTCACTAAGGCATGGAAGCGCTGCTGTTGACGGTAGAGGATAACTACTAGTGCGCGATAGTAATCCTGCGAACGGGCATTTACGGCAAAAATCGCCGTATAGCTTCAGACTTGCCTCAGGCATGCCAAGCAAACATACTACCAAAGCCGAAGTTATGAATTTTAAAATCACCTGAACGAAAAACCGCAATTGATTCAACCTTGAGCATAATATGACAAAAAATTTCACAAAATGCTAGGTTCATGGGAAAGCGCCCATTCACGCCTCCCTGCAGCTATACCGGCGCCGTTAATCCCGAGGAAGGCTTGCTCAAGATATCTCTTATCACGGAAAGCGATACCTTTGCCCTTTTCCCAATGAGCTTGTTGTCTATGGCGTTAACCCAGTAGTTAAGCGATTCGTACGATCTGTCGATCCTATTTGAGACGTATTCTGCGACTCCCTCTCCGATAGATAACCCTCGTTGAGCCATCATCTTTTCGATGATCAACGGCATTGCTATTTCATCCGGCTTCTGTATTTTCACGACGCTCATGGACGATACTCTGGATCTTACGTCATTCAGCCTAACTTGCCAGTTGTTGGGATATGTTTTTGCAGTCACCAGGAGGAATGCGTCATTTGCCTTTACGGTGTTGTATATGTAAAACAGGAGGATGTCATTATCTACCTCGTCCGCGTCGTCAAGTACGAAAAACTTTTGACGCAGCTCGCCGGAAGCGCCAAACAATTCATCGATGATTCCATGATACGGGTCGATCATATCTGCGTTTAGCCTGCTAGCCCATATAGTCGCAAGGTATGTCTTCCCTGAGCCCTTTTCTCCCACGAGACAGACAAAGTTTTCACGAACCGCAAATGGCCACTTCTCTAGGAAATTGAACGCGTATTCATTACAGGAACTCACAACAAACCCACCAACGTCGCGCGGAAACGTCCACGTAATCGGCAGGACTAATTGTCGAGCTACGGACCCCAATTCGTTACGGTATTTCGATAACCGCGCCATCCAGTTCATCGGATACGACTACCTGGCAAGCCAGCCTAAACGACGAATCAGTATCTGAAAGCGCATCCAAGATATCCGCTTCCGAATCAGATATGGGCGGCAGCTTATCGTAACGCGTTGAGTCGATAATTACGCAACATGTCCCGCAGACTCCGGCTCCGCGGCATCCGCCGAATATCTTAACTCCATTTCTGTTTGCCGCTTCGAGAACGGTCTCGCCGTTTTGCGCATCAACCTCTGCAATATCGCTCCCGTGTTTAAAAACAATCTTTGGCATCTGTTAACTCCTTAAGCTTTGGCGCGCGTCGCCTTCGCGACTACGCATTCTAACTCCGGCTCGAGGCATAGTCCTAGAGTAACGGGGCTCCGCGGTTGCAATGTCGCCATGTTCTTATGCGTTTTATTCCTGATCGCTCGAACCGTGTTTTTTGTCGCGCCTATCAAGGCGCAGATATCGCGTTCTTCCACTTCCGGGTAGTACCTCAATATCCACGCAACCGCATCTGGTCTATCCTGTCTCTTCGAGAGAGGCGTGTACTTACGCGCAGGCTTCTTATCGCTCGAATATAAATTATGCTTCAAGTGTAGAGACGCTTCAGGGTCTTCTTCGCATCTCTTTATTTCATCCGCCGTTAGCTGAGACGATATTATCGGATCGAGCCCAACCATCCCAGGCTCCATATCTCCGTCGGCAAGCGCCTCAACTTCCAGTATGTATAATCCGCAAAACTGCGCAATCTGCAAAAACGTCAGCGACGTATTTTCTAGGAGCCAAATTGCGGTTGCCTTTGGCATTACCGGAAATTCCACACACCCACCTAAACCAACGGACCGTCACGATACTGTGAGTCTACCTCAATTTCTTGAGAAACTCAACTCACGATCATCCCTTTTGTTGAAATAATTCCGTTTCGACGGCCTCGTTGCGTAAACGTTTATGCCGGCCTCAACAAGTGTATTCTTCACATTTATGGACGTAAAAATAACTTGACGGATCTGCGGACAGCGTTATCCGACGCTGTCCTTTTTTACTCAACGTATTCCACACAGCGATATCGTATCGCTCTGAAAAGCCCGGGAAGTCTGAGCGACGCTAGTCGGACCGCCACCGTGAGCGGCCGACTAACGACATCGCGACGGCGGCATCCCGTATCTGAGCTTTATATCTGAATCCGCCATGCGCTCATACGCCTACCTGCGCGTCCTGTATATTTGCCGCTACATGACCGCGCATCCCCCGCTAGACCCGACCTCGCGCTCCTCCGGGACGGGTTCACGCACAGGAGCGGGCCTGGGTTCTGGGGCGGGCTTAGGCTCTTCCGGGTTAAGTTTCCTTTCGACAGACCCGATGTCGCCACCGCCTTGTTCGCCGACCTCGCGCTCCTCCGGGACGGGTTCACGCTCAGGAGCGGACCTGGGCTCTTCCGGGTTAAGTTTCTTTTTGAGCTCTATCCAGAATTGCTCTGTTACGTCATCCTGTTCCGCCTCTTCTCCGTCGACTCCTGTAATATAGATTCCACGGTCAGTTTGGATGCGCATCAACCCAAAGGACTTGATCACTGTGATTGCGTCATCTGAAATGTTCTTGACCTCGACGTTTCTCAGAATATCCACTAGCGCTGCTCTGATTGCCACGCTTATTTTATCGCTGTCCGCTTGATCGGCCAGTATTTCCCTGGCCGCGCTCACGGCTGACGCGACGGCGCTTAACAGGTGACTTACGTCTATATCCCCGCACGCTCCGCTTGTTCCTACAATTTCTGTTACGCGCGCTTCCATCCCGTCTAGATTCCCATCTATGTTTCGTACAATCTCCAATATCCGATCGTTTTCGCTGTCCATCTGCCCTAGCATGTCTTTCGCAAGGTATGCTCCTTCCGCCAGAGCAGCCTCCGGATAGAGTATCTGAACGCCCCACTCGCGCGCTTTCGCTGCTACCCTTCCGACCTGACCTACCTCGTCCGCGGTCATGCTTGCCGGCATGTAAACAATGGGATTATTGGCTCTCTCTCGCTTCGAGAACTGAACTACGTTTGCTATTTTAGCTATTAGCTCCTCGGGACATGTTGGTTGTCGATACCCGCGCATATCGTCCTCTCT
>JAIRYU010000010.1 GCA_031267545.1 Holosporales bacterium
GGGGTAGCCCTTCGTTCCGCTCTCTCAACTTTCTGCACAATCTTACTAACTGCAGTAAATACCGTACTCAACACGCTCTCCAAGTCCTCTTGGTCAACGGCGTTATTTGACAGATACGCGACAGCCAAGTCTACCGTGTACTCCATCAATCTCTCGCTCTCTGGGATTGCAGACATTCAAAATTCTCCTGCGCTAAACAGCTTACCTATATAATATTTATAAAACTTCACACCGCAATACAACTAAAAAATGCAGATATCAAAAATGAATTTCAATGGCGACGCCCACAAATGGATCGCCACGTGGCATGATAGATGTGATAAACTGCCCAAAAGCCGCGGATTTTGATAACAAAATATAGAGCGCATGAATGTTATGATCTCATTCCAATGCTGGGACGCATACTATGCCTAGCGTCAAAACCATTACGCTTGGATGTAGATTTAACTCGTATGAATCCGAGGTTGCCAAGGCTGCGCTTAACGCCGCAAAACCGGAGCGTGATGTGGTGGTAATTAATACCTGCGCAGTTACGCGCGAGGCCGAAAGACAATCCAGACAAGCCGTTAGGAAGGCAATTCGCGAGAACAAAGGGGCAGATATAATTGTTACCGGTTGCGCCGTTAAGACGTCATACGACTACTTCAAGTCCTTGGACGGAGTTTGCAGCGTCGTGCCAAACGATGAAAAAAACGCGATCAGCTCGCGCATTCCGCGTCAGTTCTCCGTAGCGTCAACAACCGACGTTGATCACGGCGCGTTATTTAGAGACAAGATCAGGGCCTTCTTACAGATTCAAAATGGATGCGATAATTGGTGCTCGTATTGCATAGTTCCAATTACGAGAGGGGCGTCTAGGAGCCTGCCGGTAGGGGATATCCTGCGTCGCGTCGAATCGCTACTAACAACCGACTGCAAAGAAATTGTGCTATCTGGGATCGACATAACCTCGTATGGGAAAGAGTTAAACGGACCGTGTCAGGACTTGGCGGACGTGATCGAAGCTATCCTTAGCGCATTTCCGGAGGTGACCAGATTGAGAATCTCGTCGCTGGATCCGCATGGCGTCGACGAAAGGCTGCAAGATCTGTTTGTCAAAGAGTCCAGAATAATGCCGCATTTCCACCTCAGCATACAGTCTGGAGATAACTCAGTTTTAAAGGCAATGAAACGTAGACATACCAGGGACGATGTTGTGAGTCTGTGCCAATACCTCCTGAATCGTCGCGCGGGCGTTGTTTTGGGGGGAGATCTAATAGCCGGGTTCCCAACCGAAACTGATGCCATGTTTCAAAATACGCTGAACCTCATAGACGACGCCAATCTAACTTTGGCGCATGTGTTTCCGTACTCGCCTAGATCGGGAACTGTGGCGGCTAACATGATCCAGAACCATAAATCCGTTATAGCGGAACGGGCTAAAACGCTGAGAGATAAGGCTCATGCGTCGAAACAGAAATTATTCGAATCGCTAACTGGCTCAACTGTGTCCGGTATCGTAGAGGAATGTACGGATGAAATTGCATACGGGAAAACAGATTCGTTCATTCCGCTGCAACTTATCCGTCCACCCTCTATCAAGGTGCGCCCCGGAGATCTTGTCAGCGCGGACATCGTGAGATTTACGGATGACTGGTTGGTTGGCAACTATATGGTAATTTAGGGATTTTTTTGAGAATGTGACTGCTGGGATAGTTTGTGATTCCACGGCGTTGCGCAATAATGTACAATTGCGCCATTGTAGAATTGTTCACAGAAATCTGATGATGCGACGAGTCCACTTGCCTATACTGACCGCGGTAGTTTTGCTGGCGGCGTGTGATAAGAAGGAAATTCTAACCGGGCAGAGAGATGAGATACCGGGAGTGACGGCTGTTGATAATACCAATCCGGTCGGGGTTGCCGCAGTAGGAGCTGTGAATCTCACGGCGCCTACTGTATCTAGCGGCTATGTTGACGTCTCATATAACAAGCAGCGCAACTCCCCAAATCATAAAACTGGAAAACTCAACAAGCTTGTGTGGAAGTCGTCGCTCGGACGCGGGCCGATAAGTTCAAATATTGTTGCGGTAGGAACTTCAGTATTCTGTATCAACGCGAATGGAAAGTTGGTATGCCTCTCGCAGAAAGACGGTAGACAGCTGTGGGAAAAAGATGTGGCGCCCCAGCCGGACGAAGCTTTGTTCAGCGGCGGAATGACGGCAAACGGCGAGATCCTTTACATTACCACGAACGTCTGCGCCGTCCTTGCCATAGATACAAAGACCCAAAATATACTGTGGAAGCGCGATATCAAATATCCCCTCAAGGGAGCTCCGCTGTACGTTGCTGGCAAGGTAATTGTTACTTCCGTTGAGAACCATACGTACGCTATCAATGCCAAGTCTGGAGACATCGAATGGACAATGATGGCGAGCGGCGAGCAAACAATGATGGCGAGCTCCGGAACCCCGGCCGTATACGGCGATAGCGTAATCTGTCCATACTCGTCTGGAGAAATAAAATCATACAACATACATACTGGATTACTGAATTGGGAAGACGAGCTGGTCCAAACGGATGTGTCAAAGAGCGGGTCCACGATATCTCACATTGTCGCGCCGCCGGTAGTATTCGGTCGCTACGCGCTAGCCGCAACGCCCGAATCTAAGATGGTTCTTTACGATGTAATATCCGGAGCCGCGGTATGGGAACGCGATGTCGGCGTTATATATCCGCCAATTGAAAACTCTGGATCGCTTTTCGTACTCTCCGAGGCTGGCGCCCTACTGTGTTTAGCGACCAACAACGGAGCCGTACGATGGAGGTTGGACGTCAAAAAAATAGAGCTAGAGGACGACAATACAAAGTCCGAGGATCTACAGTTGTTCGGGCCGCTTCTCATGAACGGGAACAT
>JAIRYU010000077.1 GCA_031267545.1 Holosporales bacterium
ATAGGCCTTATATATCTGCGGCGTGAGTCCTATGACTGTCGTCACAGATGCAACCGCGCCGCTAATTTGCTCAAGATAGTGGACAATCACAGGAAGTCAGCCCTTACGATGCTTTTCTCTAACCTGTTATTAATTGCCCCTGTCATTAATCGCCCTCTGAGTCATTTTTCAGAGCCGCTCCAAGTATGTCGCCCAAACTTGCTCCGTTATCCGCGGACCCGTATTTCTGTAGGTCCTCTTTTTCTCTCTGGGATTCGAGTGTCCTTACTGACAGATTAACAACGCCGTTCCTCTCGACGCCCAAAACTACAGCCTCTAGTTTTTCCCCAATTGACAGCATGCCGGTCCGCTGTTGGAATCTATCTCTCGACAGATCGGCTTTCTTGATAAATCCGCGCAATCCACTCTCCATAGTAACATCTACCCCTGCAACGTGGATGGCGCTTATTTCAACCGCCACGACGTCGCCTTTTTTGATTTTTGAAGATGCAACAGAGCGCGGGTCATCGGCAATCTGCTTTATTCCAAGGTTGATTCTTTCCTTGTCAGGCTTGACGTCCAGAACCACAACCTCCACCGTCTGACCTCTCTCAAACTTTGTATCGTTTCTGCCGTTCCATGAAACGTCGGTCACATGGATCATACCGTCCAGGGCTTCCGTAAGCCCGACAAAGATACCAAATTCCGTAGTGTTTTTGACTTCTCCAGTCATCCTGGTTCCGATCGGATGATCTTTAGCAAACTGCTCCCACGGGTTCGGTTGGCATTGTTTTAATCCGAGGCTTATCTTCCTCTTCGTAGGAACGACATCGAGGACCATAACGTCGACAATCTGACCGATCTCAACTATCTTGTTGGGCGGAATATTTTTTCGCGTCCAACTGAACTCTGTCATGTATATCATTCCTTCAATACAGCTCTCGAGCTCGACAAACGCGCCGTAGTCTGTAATGTTCACGATCTTTCCGGTGTATTTTTCGCCGATCTTGTATCTCTGCTCTATGTTTTCCCACGGAGTCTTCATGAGCTGTTTCATTCCGAGCGAAATTCTGCCGGATTCTTTGCTAAACTTGATAATTTGCACATCCACGGAGTCTCCGACGCTTACTATGTCGGCAGGATTTGATACGCGTTTCCATGACATATCCGTTACGTGCAATAGCCCGTCTATTCCGCCTATGTCCACGAATACTCCATAGTCGGTGATGTTTTTCACAACTCCGGTAATAATCATGCCTTCCGACAATTTTGATATGACTTCGGCTCTTTCCTTATTCCTAACGGTTTCAAGCACCGCGCGCCTTGAAACGACGATATTGTTCCTGACCCTGTCGGTCTTCAGAACCTTGAACGGTTGCGGCAAGCCGAGGAGCGGAGTAATATCCTTGATGAGACGCAGGTCGACCTGGCTACCCGGTAGGAATGCCATTGTCCCGTTAATATCGACCGCAAATCCGCCTTTAGTGCGACCAGTAATTACCCCCTCTATAATTTCGCCAGTTTCGAGCCGTTTTTCGATGTCTCTCCAAACGGCCTCCCTTTTAGCCTTCTCTACGCTTAGGACAGGCTCGCCATTTTTATCTTCAACTTTCTCTACATACACGTCTATTACGTCGCCAACCTTTATGTCATTTTTTACCGCATCGACGTCGCTAAGCGGCAATCTTCCCTCTGCCTTCAGGCCAACGTCAACAATTACCTTGTCGTCTTTAACGGCAACCACCTTTCCCTGAACAACCATGCCCTCCAGAGAAGTTGCGTTATCCAGCGATTCAGCAAGCATATCAGCAAAACTAACGTTATCGTTCTTATTCATAAACACCGAGACGCCTCGTTCAAGGCACCAGAAAGATTGACATATTACAGTGCATAGTCTATCAATGCGTTACGATAATTGAAAGAGAAAACAACAACCCATTCGCTAAAGCCGGCAGCTTGTCCTTCTCCTAAAATGAAATTTATATCAGGGCTTGATCCTCGTATTCCATACGAGGCAGTATTGTATTGCAGCATCTCTCTGCTCGCTATCCAACAGCTGGATCTGCTATGTCCTATGATATGTCAACATATTTGCAATTTATAACATTACGCAAATTCTTCGCCTAAAGGCGATGTTTATTTCTTGATAAATGGAAAATTAGACAGGGACGGGGCCTCCGCCCCCGTCTTTTGTATAAATGGTTAAACCGTAACTCCGACCCCCATCGAGAGTTCGAAGGCAGCTTTGCCTTTTACCTCTATCGGGTTGTCCTTCTTCGTCTGCTTCCCGCCGGTAGCCGTACTGAGTCCAATCCCAAATCTCACATAGGCATTGGGGGTAAAATAATAGGAGGATATGAGCTGAAGTCTCCAGAACATCTTCCTTACCTTGTCCTTGCGGGATACGACGCCCTTAGGCAAACGCATAGCCACCTCAGTGACTGCAAGTTCGCTTGTCGTCTGAGTGGTGCTCGATCGCACACCTACTTGTCCTAGTATGCCCACTGTAACTTGCGGAGTTACTGCGTACTCGATCCGGGCACCGCCGTAGTATCGGATTCCGTACCTGGTCTTGTAGGCCACTGACTAGTGTACATTTCTTGCCGGCTGATCCACGGTGTCGATCTGTGTAACTACTGTTTGCCTGCACTCTTGCTTGCTAGAGTTTAACGTTTTTTCCACTCCTAGGTGAGGCGTTATGTACAACCCGCCACAGACGAACGTGTACCCGACGTTTATAGAAGGCGTTGCCATGGTATCTCTTCCCGTTGCGGTGGTTGCCAGAACGTTTTGTAGAGGGAACCCCTCTCCATCCGGATCTTTAAGCCCGGCATCTGCAACCTGCTTCGTTTTCGTCTTTTGCCTTGACGCCGTTACTGCGACCTCAACGTTTACTCCACCCGCGGGGCATCCACCCTGGGCCGCTCCCGCGTCTTGCGCCACCATTCCCCACACCGCGACCGCCGCCAGCAGCGCGTTTGTTTTCCTCATCATGTAATTCCTCATGATATTAATTGCTCCACAGGAGGATTCTCCTTCATTAATATCGACACGGCATCTCTATTTCGTTACTTGAGGCCGCTACCGACGAAAACATGTTGCCGCCTTACAACAAAAGCGCCGCGTCAGCGGTCCATCAGATTTCCGAATCTAGTCAGCTTGCTTTCGAAGAATAGCTTAATTGCGCTTATCGGGCCGTGCCGTTGTTTCGCTATTATCACTTCGGCCTTATTGTATATTTGCTCCATTTCTCGTTCCCACTTATCATGTTCTATTGTTCCTTCCGGCGGCTCTTTTCTGGCTTTGTAGTACTCCTCCCGGAATACAAACATCACGACGTCCGCGTCTTGCTCGATGGAGCCAGATTCTCGTAAGTCAGATAACTGCGGTTTTTTATCGTCGCGTTGTTCAACGGCTCTAGACAACTGTGACAGCGCCAACACAGGCGCATCGAGTTCCTTTGCGAGTCCCTTAAGCGCCCTCGTAATTTCTGAAATTTCATGTACTCTGTTATCGGAACTGCGTCGCGGGCCGGACGTTTCTACGAGTTGGAGGTAATCGATTACCACGAGCCCTACGTTTTTCTGGCGTTTCAACCGTCGCGCTCTGTTTCTAATTTGTCCTATCGTGATGTTCGGGGTATCGTCTATGTAGAGCTCGAGTTTCTCGAGCCCTCCGCTAATTGTAACAAATTTATCAAACGATTCTTTCGGGATCTCTCCGCGACGGATTTCGTCGGACGATATTCCGGACTCGCTAGCCAAGATTCTTGTGGCAAGCTGCTCGGCCGACATTTCCAAGGAGAAAAACACAACTGCGGTTCCGGCGCCCGTATCGTTCAATTTAGCCTTAGCCGCATTGAACGCGACGTTGGTGGCAAAGGCTGTCTTTCCCATCGACGGACGTCCCGCTACGACCAATAAATCAGATTTATGCAATCCTCCCAAGCTTTTGTCTATTAACTTAAATCCAGTTGTAACTCCAACGATTTTACTGTCTCGTTTAAACGCTAGCGTAGCGGCCTTAATTGATTCAGTAAGCGCGTCGCTGAAGGCGACGAGCCTGTTGTTTCCGTCGGCGCCGCTTGCCAGCTCATACAAATTTTTCTCGGTTTCTTCGATAATACTTTCCGCTCGCCTGTGGAGATCGAGCGCATGCGCGTCCGCTACGGTCTTGTCGCTTATTTTTACCAGCTGCCTTCGCATGTACAGATCATAAACTATATCGGCATATTCAGTCGCGGCCGACATTGATATTACTGCGTCAGCAAGTTCCGCAACATACTTCTTACCGCCGGCCTTTACAAACACGTCGTCTGCCTTGAGGTACGCTGAGATTGTAAACGGATCGGCGACGGAGCCGGCGTTGCGAAGTCTCGTTATCGTATCATAGATCCTGGAGTGAATTTCAGCGGCAAAGTGGTGAGAACAGAACGTGTCGGGTATGCTGTCAGCGACCGAATTATCGAGGACAATTGCCCCTAATAGAGCTTGTTCAATTTCGACGTTGTGTAAGATATTCCCGCGGGACGTATCGTTAATCATACCGGCCATAATACGCGCTCAAACTTCTTTACGCGCCCTATTATTATATCAGCTTGCAAGTACAGTTTTGTCTCCTCCATATCGCCTCATGACCTTCCTGTAATATGCAGCTCCAGCCCTAGCGCGGCCGGAATGATACGCTTTTACCGCCTTTTCCCAAGTGCCATACCTGTCGCGTAACGACCGTAACAAGCGCGCCGCGTACAGCGCATTTTTTTTAGAATCTAGCATTTCTGCTACGGACACAAAATTTCGCCCATGGGTTTTATAGTGCAGCTGCATACACCCGATACTCATGTTCTGATTGCCGCGTTGTATCTCGCCGCTTATAAAACTTACCGCATTCTCTTTCGAGTCGAATTTAATCGATCGCCGCGATGTGTTTACCGAGTACGGAGAACACCCAGATTCGACCATCGCTACTGAAAGAAGCAATCCCTTTGGGATACCATGCTGTAACTCCGCCTTTTCTATTAAATTCGGAGAACAATCTTCGCGATCAGACTCTTTCTTTTTTTCTTTTT
>JAIRYU010000023.1 GCA_031267545.1 Holosporales bacterium
AAAATTCTCTGACGCTACTAAATTCGCGTATGGCATTTACGAGTTCATTCAAGCTTTCAAGGTGTGCCTCGTCTTCGATATCCTTCGATTCCTGTAGCATTTTTGCGTACCCGGACTCCGCTAATATTTTTCTCATTAGATCCTGTGGATTAAGGATTGAAGCTTCGTCGCCCCATCTGTCAATGTCTTCAAAAAATTTCACTAATTTGTGATTATCAGACTTTCTGGCGGCGCTTGGTATTGAGATTCTATCTGTCTTGGCAACGTCATGAAAATTATTAAGCGAGATTGCGCCGATACCGCGCTTTGGTATGTTTACGATTCTTTCGAAAGCAATACCGTCGTCCTTATTCATGATCAACCTCAGATACGCAATTGCGTCTTTTACCTCTTTCCGCTCATAAAATCTGACGCCGCCAACAACAATGTATGGAATTCCGACAATTAGCATTCTCTCTTCAAATGCCCTTGTTTGGAAGGTTGCCCTCACTAATATTGCTATTTCGTTATAACGCAATCCGTTTTGCTTTTTATTGGAGATTAACGACGTTATGAATTGCGCTTCTGACGTCGGATCCCGCAGCGCCTTGACGATTACAGGAAGTCCGTCTTCCAACTCCGTCCAAAAATCTTTTTCCATCCTTGCGGAATTATTTGCGATAAGCCCTCTTGCCGCATTGATAATATTCTTGGTCGACCTATAATTTTGGCCTAATTTTATGACTGTTGGATTTTTAAAATCCCTACCAAACTCGAGTATGTTTCCAACATCGGCTCCGCGCCAGCTGTATATAGATTGGTCATCGTCCCCCACGCAACAGATGTTCCCGCGAGCCTTTGATAGTAACGTGAGCCAAATTCGCTGCGCGGTATTGCTATCCTGATACTCATCCGCCATAATGTATTTAAATTTATCTTGATATCGCCTCAGCGTATCGCCATCATATTTAAATATCTCGCTGGAAATTTTCAGTATATCTCCAAAATCTATTGCGTCAAGCGCCGCCAGTTCTCTTTGGTATAAAGGAAAAATTTTGCTTGCCGTAGCTTCCGCGGAAAACCCGGAAGATAAACCAATCACATCGGCGGGATCCTTGCATTTATCTTTCCATTGATTAATGTGGGATGCAATTTGCCTCGGTTTGTATTTCTTGTCGTCTATCCCAATCTCCTTAGCGAGTTTCTTGACGATCCTCGCTTGATCATCAGCGTCAACTATCGCGAAGTCGGCGGTCCTGTAGAACTTGGCATGAAGCGGTCTAATCATTCTGAGGGCCAAAGAATGAAAGGTTCCAATCCACAACGAGCTATCATTTGGCGCAGAAAATCCATTTTCAACGAGAAGGCTTACCGCGCGATTTTTCATTTCTTTGGCGGCTTTATTCGTAAATGTTACCGCCAAAATTTCATCGATTGAACACAGGCCATTCAAAACAAGATACGCTATCCTAGAGGTCAAGACCTTTGTTTTCCCAGTACCGGCGCTGGCCAGAACTAGAATCGCCCCATCTGTCGTTTCAACCGCTTTTCTTTGTCGTTCATTTAAAAACGAAAGATCAAACACTGATTACGCATACCGCGCTTAGGAACCGGGTGCGATGGTACCACATTTAGACTGCGGTTTTCATCACGAACATCGAAATCGATCGAAAGAAGTTGGAGCATAACATATGTGCGGCGTTTGGGATATAATGGACTTGGAGACGTCTGGACAGTAGCCTTTAAGAAATGCTTTTTGACGGAGTGGGGGCGCTTATGAAGAAGGAGCTTCTTAGCTTGCTACGAGAGCCTAAGAGCGCGTTTTCAATATTTTTCCCAATCGTAATTTTTCTGACGATCTTTGTGTTTGCAACCACGAAAGACGTGGAAAATTCGAGGGTTGTTATTTTGAATAAAGATCATGGCGCATCCGGGGTAGCTCTACTCGACAAAATCGTGAACACCTCAGTTTTCAGTGACGCTACGTATGTCGCTAACGAGGCGGGCCTCAGTAAGAAGATTGACACGGAGGATGCGTTCATAGGCATATCAATTCCAGAAAACTTTTCCAGGAACTTGACTTCCGGCAAGGGAGTCGACATTCAGGTGATAACGGATGGTCGGCGAACGAATGCCGCAATGATTGCTTATGGATATATCTCGCAGATATTATCGAAGTTCCAGGAATCGAGTCATGCTGCCACACAGCGGTCTGCGCCTTCCGTTACAGTCAGAACCTGGTACAATCCCAACAAAAATCAGAGGTGGTTTTCCGTAACGAATTTGGTGTGCATGATCATAGTATCGCAGGCGATTATGTTGACGGCTCTTTCGATAGCCAGGGAAAAGGAAGAGGGAACATTTGACCAGCTGCTCGTGACTCCAATAAAGCCGCTCGGGATGCTTCTAGGAAAGATTGCGCCGAGCGCATTGATCAGCGTATTCATGGGAATCTGCATAATGTTTTTAGGAAGCCTTTTCTACGGAGTTCCAATAAGCGGCAGTCTTATGATGATGTTGTGTTTCATGTTCGTGTTTGTAATATCGGTCGTTGGAATTGGGGTCTGTATAGCGGCCTTTGCAAATACGCAACAACAGGCGATGCTTGGAACGTTCTTGTTTCAGATGCCGATGACGTCTTTGTCAGGACTTATGTCGCCGGTCGAAAGCGTTTCAAATCCCATCCTTAAGGCGTTTACGAAGTGCAATCCGGTGATGTATGGCAATAAGATCGTAAAAGGTATTATGCTAAAGGATATGTCATGGGGCGGAGCGATCGAAAATATGTTGCCAATAGCGATAATTGGGATTGCGGTCTTGGTGATCGCATCCGTGGTATTCATGAAAAAGCGCAGAATTAAGGTTTTTTGAAAATGAAGAAATGGCGCATGAGATTCATAGTGTTGTTATTGGTAGCTGCGTTCTCCGCTCAGAGCGCGTTCTCAAGCAGGCCTACGGACGGTATATTACTAGACGATGAGACAGAAAATTTTCTCCAAGAAATAATACGCGCGATTACCGGCGCTCTTGGATTCAAGCAAGAAATTCCTGCGCTGGTGTCTAGCTCTCAGTCCCTGAACGCGGCGGCGACTGAAGACGGGCGTATCATCATCAATGCTGGCGCAATATTGCGATGCTCCGACGTTAAGGAGCTTATTGCGATTATTGCCCACGAGATCGGTCATATAGACGGTCGGCATATTGTAGCTCTTCGCGCCTATGTTCCAGAGGCATATGCGGTTGGATTGATCCCTATGTTAATCGGCGTAGTGGCGACAGCAGTCTCTGGCGATTCAGCTCCGTTATTAGCCGGAGTGATTGGCAGGCAATCGTTTGTTGCCGGGAAGATGCTTTGCAAACTGCGCCAAAAAGAGAGCGAGGCAGATACGAGAGCGGCCCAGGCAATGAAAAAACTTGGATGGTTTATTTTCCCGTCGTTCATATCGCTACATAAAAAGCTCGCCGAAAATTTCGGCGGTATGTGCGCCCCATACTTATTGACGCATCCTCTTCCAGAAGATCGAATGGCGAAGTATGAAAGGTACAGCAAGGAACAAGGCGTATGTTCGCCGCAGGTTTTAAAATTGCTAAACGAGTGGCAGAACGTATTCGTAAGGCTGCGAGCCAAACTCAATGCGATGCTTACGGCTCCGAACGATGTGTTGGCGATCACCGCGCGTCAGCGGGATGCAGCCGAGACGTATGCAAGATCCATCGCGTTGTATAGATGTTTTAAGTATAGGGAGGCGCGCGCTATTGCCGGCGTTCTGAGCGCGGATGCGGCTAAAAATGGGACGGATGCGGCTCATTACATCGAAATAGAAGCTATGTGTCTTATTCGCATGAAGCAGTGCGCTGCGGCAGCCGAAATGTGCTTTGCCGTTTTGAAGAATGATAAAGGGGCTCGAATAATACACAGAGATCTGGGGCTAATATATGGAGATGCGGTTGTCGAGGGGGAACTGACGCGCGAATGTCAATTCGCCATTAATATTTTAACAAAAATTAAATTACACAATCCGTACATTACTTACGTAAATAACTTGCTTGGCAAGCTATATGCTCTTAATAATCAAAACGATGAGGCCGCTCTATGCGCTGCCGAAACCGCCTTTCAAAACGGCGATTATGAAATTGCATTGTTGCATGCAAAGAAGGCGTTATTATCCCCGCGAACTAAAATACGCGGCCAGGATATGATTAATAAAATAAAACAACAGCGTAAGGCAGATTGATTTAAACTAAAAAGGGTTAGCCGTATAATCTCGTGAGGCGACTTTGCAGCGGGCCTAGTATATACGCGACACATGCGCGTAAGACAATCCAGTGAGGAATATCAAATTTATTCCGAGCCGCTAACTATGTTATCATTGCCCCGCGGTTATTACATATTGAGCCGATGTTATCGTTGGATATAAAGCTATACAGGGGCGATCTTCCGGATGAGTTCATGGCCGGCGTACGTCAGTCTATTGCGGTTGACACGGAAGCGATGGGGTTGTCGCCGCATCGAGACCGATTGTGCGTAGTGCAGTTTTGCTGCGGCGACGACAGATGCTGCCTAGTTCAGTTCGACGACTACGCGAATGCTCATAACGTCAGATCCGTTTTGCGCGACGATAAAATATTGAAGATATTTCACTATGCCAGATTCGACGTGTCGATGTTTTATAAACATCTCGGGGTTATGGCGCAAAACGTCTATTGCACAAAGATCGCATCCAAGTTTGCTAGGACGTACGCGGCCGGACATAGTCTTCGAGACTTATGTCTTGAGCTCCTTGGGGTTGAGATATCGAAGGAGCAGACATGTACAGATTGGGGAGGCGAGCATCTTACGGAAGCGCAACAGGAGTACGCCGCTACGGATGTGATATACTTACATGCGCTAAAGGCGAAACTCGATTCAATGCTATACCGGGAGGGAAGATACGATATGGCGATGAAGTGTTTTGATTTCCTGCAAACGAGAGTTATCCTCGATTTGACGGCTGGAGAACAGTATGATATTTTCTCGCATTCGACATAGACGCGGGTTAGGCGAGGGAACATGAATACTTTAGACGAGGCAAGGCGCGCAATTCAGAAGGAAGCTGAGGCTCTACTTGAGCTCGCGCGACATATGCCCTCGAACTTCGAGGATGCCGTTGATCTAATCTTTCGGTCACGAGGAAGGTTGGTTGTTTCCGGCATTGGGAAGAGCGGACATATAGGTAGAAAGATTTCGTCTACCATGTCTTCGTTGGGGCAAAAATCGTTTTTCGTTCATCCAAGCGAGGCGCCCCATGGAGATCTTGGGATGATCGATACAGAGGACGTTTTGCTGGCGATATCGTATTCCGGCAAGTCTGTAGAGCTGCTGCCGATCGTGGAGTTTTGCAAACGTATCGGCGTGAAAATAATTTCAATCTCTGGGCATATGACGTCAACGTTGTCGAAGAATTCAGACGTGGCGCTGCATCTTCCTGTAATTGAAGAAGCATGTCCGCTTGGGATTACGCCCACCTCGTCGTCTACGGCTACCCTAGCGCTAGGCGACGCTTTGGCAATTTCGTTATTGTCTCGCAGGCGTTTTTCCCGCGAGCGGTTTAAAGAGCTGCACCCAGGCGGAATACTTGGTCGCAAACTATCGTTTGCGTTTGACGTTATGCGCAAAGAGATTCCGCTTTTGTCTTTGGGCCAGTCGATGCAGCAGGCGGTCATATCAATGACTGAAGGGAAATTAGGATGTGTCGGAATCATAGATGTCGACGGCAAATTGGCGGGGGTGATAACCGACGGTGATTTGCGGCGCAATATGTCGGACAATTTGCTGTCGCTGAGCGTTGACAACGTTATGACAAAAACTCCAGTTACGATATCAAAGGACGTATTCTTGGTTGACGTATTGGTGATGATGGAGAGCAAAAAAATTACCAATATATTCGTAGTTAGAGAGGATGGCATTCCTATCGGCGTCATTCACATCCATGACGTCGTAACCGAGAAGATTGTTTAAACATGTTTTTTAAGTATGGAGGCAAAATGTTGAGCGTAAAAACAGTAAATATTCTAAAAAGAATTACTCTTGCCGTAGGATTGGCATTGAGTTTTTGCTCTATAAATTACGGAAGCGCGACGCGCGTATTTACCTGCGGGGGGATTCGCATATGTCCAATATGTCCTTCAAGCGGGCTTACGCCAGACGAGGCCGATGCAATTGCGCGATCGTGGGGAGTGGATGTTAGTCGTTACATTACCGGATCGTCTGAGGATCAGGTATTTGCTGATCCAATTAAGAAGTTTCATCTACTGGACGATGCCCTTCGATCTAACGCAGACGTGGTGTGGGCAGTTCGAGGAGGGTATGGCCTAGACAAAGTGATGCCCATGGTCATTGGAAAACATTACCCAAATCGCAAGATAATTATTGGCTACAGCGATAGCTCATCGCTCCTCATATATATGTCCCAAAGGCATGGTTGGCAGGCGATAAACGGCCCAAGTCTAAAAGAAATGGCTCTCGGTAGTAAATCGCTTAAATCACGGAATGCAATTATGGATTTTCTAGAGGGACGCGTTACTACGCTTAGGTTGAACGGCCTTGTCCCGATTAACGCCGCGGCGAATACAGCCGGAGCGTTATTCGGAAAGGTTACAGGGGGAAACTTAACGTGCGTCGTTTCCGGCATAGGCGCTCCATGGTGTGTTTGGACTGATGGAAGAATCTTATTTTTGGAAGATACAAATGTGGATGGATATCGCCTTGATAGACTCCTGGCGCATCTAAAGCATGCTGGATTACTAAATGGCGTTGTTGCAATAGTTTTTGGTAACTTTGGCGGAGGCAGTACAAAAAAGGTTCTGAAAAATTTCGCCAATCAATTGAAAATTCCCGTTTACCAAACCCTCCAATTTGGACATGAAAACGAAAACATGCCTATCGGATATGAGTTCCATGGGACTATCATGCGCGTTCATAACGAATATGAGCTGACCATGCGGCAATAAAAGGTTGCCGGTCGGCTCTTCTTAGCCGTTGCCAAGGCCAACTGCGCCGCCACGAAACAATACGCAAAATTCAAAAGGTAGGCGAATCCCATAAATGGACCAATATTGAATAGTAAGCTGGAATGTGATAAGATAACGTAGAAGGTGGCGACTAGCTCGGAGGATATCCGGGTGACTGTCGCTGAAAGGAAGGACGAAAATAATGGGTAGCAGAAAGTATTGGGCGCTTGGCGCGTTAACGATGGCGCAAGCTACAGTAATGGCGGCCAGCGCATCTGACGATGAGTTTCTCCTGAAGTGTCATGCAGACTGGGGGGGCGCCCGGCGATGGGATGACATCCAGCAAGAGGAGGAGGAAGAAGCAGATCCGACGCCCTCTATGGCAAGCGCAGAAACCGGCAGAGTAGAGGTAACCCCGGCAGTGTTGATTGTAGAAGAAGGCGTGCCCCAACCGATGGCGCTGCAATCGTTGGCGAGCGTAATTGCGGCGGAAGTTGGATCTGGGAAATCGACCGCGGATGATGTTCCAGGCGCAGGCGGCGGCTCACCGGGCTTCTTTCTTATCAGCCAAGGAGCGGATGCGGAAGGAAGCGGCGCCCCGGAGGGGCGGCGCATAAGAAAGAAACGGATGGGGAAGGGCTCCCCTGCCAGCTCACCGCCACCGCCGCCGCTACAACCGGAGGAGAAGCGCATTGAAGACAAAGCGCCGAAGGTGGAACAGGCGGAAAAGCCCGCCGCCGACAGCCCCCCGCCGCCACAACAGGAGAAAGCGCCGGTGTTGGATAGCGCAGCCGCTCCGGGCGGCGAAAGCGGCTTACCGGTAGTAGACGAGCCGGAAGCAGACGGCGATCAACAGAGTGCCTTCTTTCTCAGCCAACTAAATGTTGAGGGCGAAGGAGGGCCAGGCGCGGAGGAGCATATTGAAGACAAAGCGCCGAAGGTAGAGCAAGCGGAAAAGCCCCCACAATCGGAGGAAGCACCAGTATTGGATAGCGCAGTCGCTAAGGGAGATGAAAAAGGCTTACCGGTAGTAGACGAGCCGGAAGCAGACGGCGATCAACAGAGTGCCTTCTTTCTCAGCCAACTAAATGTTGAGGGCGAAGGAGGGCCAGGCCCGGAGGAGCATATTGAAGACAAAGCGCCGAAGGTAGAGCAAGCGGAAAAGCCAGCCGTACAAGTCACTGGAGATGACAGCGATACGCGCGCGACACTGGACAAAAAACCGCCGGCTGCCGAGGTAAGATTGGACACAACAGGTCAGGCGCAACCAGATGGAGGCAAGAAGGCCAGTTTTGCCACACCTCCGCATGCGGACAGGGGCGGAGCAGTAGATACGAGGGGAAGTCAGGCCCCGAGAAAGCCGCCCAAAAGATCGTTAGCAAAACCGCCCGCTGGCAGTCCCGCTCCGGCAAGCGCGTCCGCGGGAGCGGAGGCAAGTTCAGAACGACGCATGATAGAGGGGATCATAAGAAGCGGGGCGCCGCAAGGCGTGGACGCAGACCAATGGTGTGAAGAGTGCATAACCGAAGTCAGAGACGCGTGTAGCTCCGCTGCCGATGATATCGAAGCGGCCGAAAGCGCGGAGAGGGCCGTGCGCATGAAATACATGATGGCCCAAATGAGGCTGGCGGCCGCAGCAGAGGACGAGCTGGATAGAGAAGCGGAAGCGGAGCTGGAGAAATGGGCGGCAGACAAAGCAAGCGAATCCGCCGAAAAACCGCGGCGCGAAAGAGCGCAGGATAGGATTGCGGGGCTAATAGCAGGGCCAGTGAATGCGCGCGCTGACGGAAATACCGCGCAATGGGGGCAAAACGCGCTGGGGCGCCTCCGCGAACGACTGGCCCAACTCAACGTCGCTGTACGCGATATCCTGAGGACGAAGTCCCGCTGCCTCCAAGGAGTTCCAGCCCCCGATTCGACCGATGTGGCGGAAGTGAGAGCCTGGGCTACCGGCGCTTGGAGCGCCGTGCGAAGCGTCTGCCAGAAATATCAGGTGAATGTCGAGTTGAACGATGCCGTTGCGACGGAAGAAGAATTCGCGCTGGCGGTAGGGGCCGCGAACAAATATATCGACGAGCAAAAGCAATTAATCGAGACCAAAATCAAGCGAGCTGGCGCGTTAGACGCAGACGGCAGCGCGCCGGAGGGGGAGCTCGTAAAAAAGAGACGGATAAGGAAGGTCCCCCCACAACCGAAGTAGGCGCCTGGGTTGGTGAGCACGGCTGCTATTAAAGATGGGAGAGGCGGATCGGCGGCTAGCAGGATCCTTATCAGCCGACTAAATTGTGGGGGCGGCGGAGGAGAGACAAGCGAAGCGGAGTAAACGACGAGTTACGCAGTAATCCAGAATATGACGTTTCGCGAGAAACGTCAGGCGCTCTGTGTGTCAACTACCACAGAACGCCTGGCGGCATTGTAGCCGTTTCAGCACTGCGGGTTAAATATGCGCCAGGGGGCGGTTCCCCATGTGGCGCCTTTTTAAGGCAGCTTTGCGTATGTCATCTGTGGCAAGCGTTGCAGATGTGATATGCTGTATTATCGCTTGACGTTAGGAGATGCCGAGATGACATATAGGGAGGCGTTATACTTCAGTTTTTAAGGGAGACGCTGAGCTGCACGAAGATCAAGTGGGGCCCGTTTGTCGTCATATTATGCGCCGCATGTGTCTGCTGGAAGTTTGTAGAGCCGCCGGCAGGTCTTGACGCGGTTGGGTATCGCGTTGCCATTATATTCGTTGCGATAATGACAGGAATGATGGTGGAGGTTTGCGATTCCTTGACTGTCCTGTTTATCGGGATAATTTTCGCAAATTTGACGTCAACGATGGATGTTAAATCCAGTTTCACCGGATTCTCAAATACCGTACCATGGCTATTGTTCTGCGTTCTTTCTATATCGAGCGTAATTACTAAGTCGTCGTTGGGATTGAGGATCGCATATCTATTTATGAAGATGTTTGGGAAGAATTTAAACGGGATATC
The DNA here is from genome assembly GCA_031267545.1 of Holosporales bacterium. Taxonomy (GTDB): domain Bacteria; phylum Pseudomonadota; class Alphaproteobacteria; order RUG11792; family RUG11792; genus JAIRYU01. Next base: position 9,951 of record JAIRYU010000023.1, read on the forward strand.
ATATAGCGTTATTTTGACTGAATTCCTAGCGGCCCCCGTAATGCCGAGTAGCACTGCGCGGGCTGCCAGTATTGGATTCCCGCTTGTTACGTCAATTTCAAAATATGTTTCTGGAAACGTCGAGGGGGTATCTGAACAGAATATCGGACAATACATGATAATCCTATATTCGGCATGCTCTGCCATATGCAGCGCAACCTTTGCAACAGGTATGGTATCGAATGCGTTAATTATAGACCTGATGGCGGATGCCGGCATCGGAATCACGTGGATCTCTTGGCTCAAATTTATGGCTATTCCCTGCGTCACTTTATTACTGCTATTACCGTTTGTAGTCAGGCTCATATGTAACCCTAAGGCGCGCGATCTCGGCGCGATCTCGGCGCAAGCCGCTATTAACTACAAGGACCTTGGACCCATAACAGATAAGGAGAAGTTTATCATTGCCGTATTTAGCCTGATGCTAGCAATGTGGATGTTTTCTGACCTCATCGGGATTCCAATTATGATTACAACATTGATTGGCATCTGCATATTTTTAGTTGCCAAAGTCTTGGCTCCAAGAGATATCTTATCCTGTAGCGGGACGTTCAACTCCATTATAACCCTTGGTATCCTAATATCATTCGTAAACAATCTAGTTAGCGCTGGCGTGATAGATTGGTTCTCAGGAACGGTTGCCGAGGTAGTGGCTGGATTAGGCCAGTGGACGTCGTTTTCAATTCTCATCGTAATATACTTCCTTTCGCATTACTTCTTCAGTGGCGAGAGCGGTAGAATCGTGGCGCTTTACGCATCGTTTCTTTCTACCGGAATTGGGCTTGGGATAGATAAGACTGTTGTTGCCATGACGTTGGCCGCATTCAGCGCTATGTCCAATGTGCTCGCTCACTACACATCTCCGGTATCCGCGCTGATGTTTTCATCAGGATATATCTCTGCTGGAAGATGGGCGTCGCTCGGACTGACGCTGGCCGCGTTTATCGTGGCAGTATGGCTGTCGTACGGATACTGCGTATCCGCATTTCTAGGATCGTGACTGCCAATCGATACTTAAGGCGACAATTTTGTTAAGGCCCAGTTGAAGTCTTCAACTCTATGTCTTTACAGTCTGTTGACTCAGGAGTAATAAGCATCTCGCCACTCATTACGATCATGCAATTTCCGGTTACATGCGTAATATCTGGCTCGCGTCTTGCGGTAGTTTGTCCACATTTCGTTGCCGAAATTTGTACTCCGACAAGCTCGCGTTTATTCATGCGCTCATGCCAATATTCCGCAAGCGCCACGCTTGCAACCGGGGTCGTTATGTCTCTAAAGATTCCCAATTTCGGCGCGTAAACATTTGCGCAAAAGTCGTAACCAACATCTCCGCTGTAATGAGCGTCAGTAGTTACAACAATCGAATCATAGTTCATCGTCCTAAGGATATCCATGTTAATTGATAGATTCGCTAATTTACCGGGACTACGTATCTCGACTATCAGTTCTCTTCCGCATTTCGCGATAGACACAATTATCACGCCTCCTAGAGTTGACGACATGTTGATTGGCGTTGAAACTTTTTCAAGGGGTTCATTCGCAAATCCAATTGTAATTTTGCCATCGCTACACATGACGGCTTCATAGGTTATTCCATCGCATGTAATCGTGGTTTCCTTAATACTGTCCTTAGACAATATTACTTTTGCCGCTGCGAAAACGGAGTTCCCAAAATGCATTCCTCCATAATTTGGAGTGTAGCACTTAGCCTCGACGGCGCCGTTACATTCCCTCTTGACGAATATAGTCTCGGGGGTATTGATCTCCATGGCAATATTCTGCAACAAATCGTCGCGCCCAAATTCATCGACGAAGAACACGGCAGACGGAACTCCGCCGAACGCGCGGATACTAAACGTATCAACTATCCAAAATTTCTGAGTCATAGCGTTCCCCAATTACCTCACATTAAGATTGTCACAAAAATCTGTGACGATATCAACAAAATTAACGTTGAGAACTTATCGTCTACAAGCGCAAAAATTGGCGCCATGAGTATTAAACAAACTAAACGCGATATTGTAAAAGCGCGAGGGATAAGGCCACGAAAACTTGCAGAGAATTTGCAACAAAGGTTAGGCCACTATGAGGCGGCTCCACTCGAAGATAGATATTCCCATATTTTAGATTGCGCCCAGATATGATAAGGCGGAGACTTGCGGTCGGAGAGCGTTACCATACTTCGAGGCCGTATATGTAGCGACTCAGTATGCCGACATGCACGTCATAATTTGCGAAAAGATTTGGTGAATTGTGGAGAGGATTTTGTATTTTATTGATACGCTGCTCTGGTTGTCCATTTGCATCCTGATTGATGTAGCGGAATCCTGGTGAACTATCTGCGGAGTAACTCCCGTAAATTTCAGGCCAAATTCCCATGATCTGACGTAGTAGTGATCAACCGGCATCATTATTGGAAGCGATTTTTGAAGGAGGCGGATCGCGGCTTTCCGGTTAATTAGGTAACAGCCGGCGTTTCCAACTCTTGTCCTAAATTTTACAAGCGAGCTCGCAGTTTCCGAATCAAGATCTCGAATTTTCCGAGGGTGCCCGTAGTGGATGTAATCGAATGTAACTATGTCCCACTCGTCTTTGCATTCTGTAAGATTGTCTATAGCTCTTCGTAACTCATCCGGGACGAAGCTAGCGTCATCCTCAAACACGACAGCATACGAATAATCGGACTCCACGAATGATTCCCAGACTTTTACGTGGCTAAGGTAGCAGCCTATTGTTCCATCTCCGATATGATTATGCATAAATCTCAGATACTTAGATCTATCCGTCAATCTGTTTTTTTCGTCGTCGCCTAAGGCCTTTCCATAGACCCCCGGAATTCTCGTAAAATTTATGCCGAGTTGATGTAATTTTGGAGTAATCTTCGCGAGCCGATCCTCCGATTTATCAAGATTGATAAGGTATGCATGTATTGTGCCATCGCCGCTCTCACTGTACTCTTTCATGCAAAATTGAGGAGAATCTTGCAGGACGAAGGCGTTGTATCTAACGACAACGACAAGTACCAAGATCGTTATCGTTGATATAACTATTCTCCTGACTGGGATCATACAATCCTGATGCTCTTCCTGAGATCTGAAAACGCCGCCGACTTTTCGATGGCGCTTGCAACGCTGAACAAGACGTCCTCGCTGAAGCGCGGGCCGATAAGCTGCACACCTATTGGCAAACCGTCATTCGACAAATGCGCAGGAACCGAGATTGCCGGAACCCCGGCTATATTCGCCGCCACTGTGCAGATATCTGACAGGTACATTTCAATGGGAGACATGCTGTCTGATTCTTCAATTCCAAATGCAGTTGTTGGCGTCGTGGGGGTAAGCAACAAATCTACCTTCGAAAATGCGTTGTCGCGCATATCGTCGGTAATCATCTTTCTTATCTTCTGCGCCTTGGCGTAATATGCGTCGTAGAATCCTGCGGATAGGACGTACGTTCCAGCCATGATCCTTCGCTGTACTTCCTCTCCAAACCCCTCAGACCTGGAGTTCACATAGAGGTCCTCGATGTTGTCGGCATGCTCTGACCTGCGCGAATACCTTACTCCGTCGTATCTCGCTAGGTTGGAGGACGCTTCTGCCGGGGCGATGATATAATACGTTGGTAGCGCATATGTGAGCGTTCTGATTGATATATCGACAATTTCGCAACCGCTATCTCTTAGCCATTCTTTTGCCGTTTCCATTACCGCTAGGAATTCCGGAGTTAATCCGTCGAGATATTCCTTGACAATGCCGATCCTCATACCTCTGATCGATTTACCGACATAACTTTGGTAATCTGGGATTTCAATATTAGCGGACATCGAGTCGTTACAATCGTGCCCAGCCATTGCTTTGAGCATTATTGCAGCGTCCTCAACAGTCTTCGTCATTGGTCCGGCCTGATCAAATGATGAAGCGAACGCAACCATTCCGTATCTAGAGCACAGCCCATACGTCGGTTTAATGCCAACTATTCCAGAGAAGGCCGCAGGTTGTCTTACCGACCCGCCGGTATCAGAACCGATAGCCGCAACGCATAGGTCGGATGCAACAGCGGTTGCCGATCCTCCGGATGATCCCCCGGGAACTAATCGAACGCTGTCGTCGGATTTTCTTCTGTACCGCAAGAAGCATGGCCCAAAATAACTAGTAATGTTGGCCGATCCCATCGCGAACTCATCCATATTCGTTTTGCCGATAAATGTCGCTCCGTTGCGCAGTAGGTTACTGGTAACAGTCGACTCATATTCCGGGATAAATTCTGATAAAATTTTGGAGCACGCGGTCGTTCGAACTCCTTTCGTACAGAACAAATCTTTCACTGCGATAGGTATTCCTAAGCACGGAAGATCATCTCCGCGAGCTATCCGAACGTCCGCGCTCCGAGCAGATTCTATCGCCAGCTCGTGATTTACAGTCACAAACGCGTTGAGGTCATGATGCATATCGATTGAAGCTAAATAGTGTTCTATCAATTCGACGGCTGAGAAATCCCCATTCTTCAATCCTTTTCTAGCATCGGCAATCGTCAAAAAATTATTCATAATATAGTGTCTTCGAAAATTTTTACACATGCCGATTAACGGGATTTTAACTTCTTTCAGGCAGCATGTCATGGAAATTTTCGCTGAGCGCGACGGTGGTTAAATGAGAGCGGCACTGCTATTTATGACACTGTTAGCTCAATTGCAAACCTTTGGAGGCGAGCAAGCTGAACTTGAATTGCCTAGGGTCAGATGCGCATGCGGCGGTGATGAAAATATCAATCATAGCGAATTTGTAAAGATTGGTCAAATACCTTCTGACTGGACCAGAGTGATTGGACGTTATCCGCCAGACATAAATAATGTCAAGATTAGGGATATCCATGTTCTGGATAGTAATTGAAATGCCATTCTTTCGACAGTAATTTTATGGAACTTTTCAAGGAGTGAAATTGTATATCTTTCGATCCAAACCAGGATCTAATATTTTTATATGTAGATTCTCGCGCGCTCTTATATAAAATTTTAAGGCAAATTCATTGCAGGAAGCCTAGAATGAAATTGTGAGGTAGATTGTCGGATTTATCTTGATAACGCAGCAAGATCTCATTTCTGGAATCGAAGAGTACTGTGGCGAAGTTAATGAAGAGTTAATCCGACGGGCGTACCTATTTACGCTGGATAAGCATGGTACGCAACTCAGAGAATCTGGAGATCCGTTCTTCTCTCATCCCATAGAAGTTGCCGAAATATTGATATCGTTGAAGATGGATCAAGATACCATAATTGCCGGAATGCTGCATGATACCATTGAGGACACGCACACTACGCTGGAGGAGATAACGGAGCATTTTGGCGAAAAGATAGCGAAGATTGTAGACGGCGTAACCAAGCTCTCAAAATTTGAATCCTCATCGTTAGCAGAACGGCAGGCAGAGAATTTTAGAAAGCTGCTTATGTCTGCCGCCTCCGATATTAGGGTGCTAATCATTAAGTTGGCTGATCGGTTGCACAACATACGCACCCTGAAATTTAAGAAGAAAAAATTGAGGCGACAATACATAGCCAAAGAAACGTTGGAGATCTACGCTCCGATTGCCGAGAGGATAGGAATAATGGGAATAAAGGACGAGTTACAGGATACGGCCTTTGCGGAATTGCACCCAGAAATTTATAAAACGATAAAATCCAGACTTAGACATTTGTATGACGCCTCGGAACATATAATTTCCAGCACAGTTAACGAAATACAGAAATTGGCATTAAAAATTGATATCCCATGCTCTATTTCAGGAAGGCTGAAGACGCCGCATTCAATATGGGAAAAAATGAAAATCAGAAATATATCGTTTGACCAGCTGTCCGATATAATGGCCTTTCGGATAATAGTGGACTCAATTGCGCAGTGCTATCAGATGTTGGGCTGCATCCATAGAAATTACCTCGTAATCCCAGGGAGGTTTCGCGACTACATCAGCACTCCTAAAAACAATAATTACCAATCGCTTCACACCAGCGTAATAGGCCCCCTCAACAAGCGCATTGAGATTCAAATCAGAACAAAAGATATGCATCAAATTGCCGAATTTGGAATAGCGGCCCATTGCGACTATAAGATTAATGGAGCGCAAAAACCAAAGACCTCAACCGACTATCACTGGATAAGGAATTTAGTAAGCGTATTGGAGAACGCCTCCGGGATAGATGAATTTCTCGCGAACTCCAAGACGGAGATTTTATCTGATACAGTGTTCTGCGTTACCCCAAAGGGAACGATAGTATCGTTGCCACGCGGCTCCACGGTGCTCGATTTTGCGTATAGTATTCACTCAGATATAGGAAACCGCGCATCGGTGGCCAAAGTAAACGGTAGTTCTGTTCCGCTGCAAACAATCGTAGAGAACGGCGATCAAATTGAAATTATTGTGGACCATAAGCAAGTTCCCAAACCGGCATGGGAGGGGTATGTAGTTACGATAAAGGCAAAAACTGCGATCAAAAAATTCCTGGGGGCGTTCGATAGGGAGCGGATAACAATGATCGGAAAGAGCAATTTTTATAACTGCCTCGAAAGATATGATATCGCCGTCACGGACAGGGATGTGAATAGTATATGCGAAAATCTCAAATGCGAATCACGTACGCAAATGTTCTATGCAATCGGAAGTTCACAAATCACTATGCGAGAAATTATCACGGTCTACAATGAAATCAAGAGCGCGAACCTCAACCTATCCGTTGTGGATAAGCCGCCCGCTAGTATTCCCAACGAGGGCGAACCATCAATTTTCGGACTTCCAAATTTGCCGATTACTCCCGTGTCGTGCTGTTCCCCAATCCCGGGAGACAGGATCGTAGGTATTGCGATCGATAACGTTGGTATCGAAATACATATCGAAAAATGCAGACTTCTTCCCGAAAAAGAACGCGAGCCAAACGTCAAAATGCTCGAGCTATCGTGGAACAAAAAAGCCTTTGACGTTAACAAAAAATATCCGACCAACTTGTACATCACGTCCACATACGAACCGGGCAATCTCTCGAAAATAGCGACCGCCATTGAGAACAAGGGGGGGGATATCATCAATCTAAAAATTGGCGAGAAGTATGACAATTTGTTTCAGATACAGATCGAAGTGGAGGTTTCAGACATTGCGCAATTAGCCATGATAAATGCCGAGTTAAGAAGCGTTCCATTCATTAATAAGGTTGTGAGAAGTTGATGGCGCGGAGCTATACGCGAATTGCCCGCCGCGGAGAATAGTGGTACACTGTCGAGCATAGTGCGATCGTATAGCGTCCGTCCAAATTATGACACAACGAAGAATTGGAATTCTCACGTCTGGGGGCGATTGCTCCGGCTTGAACTCTGTGATACGAGCGGCCTATATCAGGGCGTCGCTCCTCGGCTATGAGATGATTGGGATCAAGCGAGGGTTGCGGGGCCTTGCCAGCGCCGACCCGGAACACGTCCTACTGGATGCCGCAATATGTAACGAGTCCATGCTGTCCTCTGCAGGCAGCATACTATACTCGGATACTAACCTGGTGGCTTATGCGACGCGCGTCGGTTTGTCTGTTAACGACATCAGAAGCGTGCTGTGCGCCGGTTACAAAAAACTAGGTCTTCATGGACTCATATGTGTCGGGGGAGATGGAAGCCTGCAGATAATGGCCGAGTTGCTCTGTGCAATCGACGAAATACGTCTTATCGCGATTCCAAAGACAATAGACAATGACGTGAATGGAACGGACGTTGCCATTGGATTTCAAACCGCCGTTGACGTAGCGATTGGGGCCATTGGAAATGTTATAGATTCGGCAAAAAGTCACGAGCGCGCGATCGTAATTGAGGTAATGGGAAGAAACGCCGGGTTTATAGCGGCGCGCGCCGGCTTAGCATCCGGAGCTCATGTAATTTTAGTCCCCGAATTTAGGTACGACATAAACATGGTCAAGGAAAAGGTGAAAAGTTGTTTTGAAAACGGACGCGGGTATTGCATATTGGTCGTAGCAGAATCGGCGGAGTCGGAGGATTTCAAGCATAGGCGCGAAATAATAGACGGAGTTGTAAAGTATACGCGCATTGCGTACGAAGGGATCGGAAAGCATATCGCAGACCATATAAAAGAAATTGGCATAGACGCAAGGGCGGTTACGCTGGGGCACGTGCAGCGCGGCGGTAAAACATCGGCTAGCGATAGGATCCTGGGAACGGCGTTTGGGGTTGAGGCCGTAAACCAAATCGCCGCCGGTAATTACGGGAAACTCCTATGTTACATTAATAACAGAGTGGAGACAGTCGACATAATAGATTGTGTAAAAAATCCAACAAGATCGTTGTCGCTGGATGATCCGCATGTTCAACTCGCAAAGCAACTTGGGGTGTATGTGGGTGAGACGTAACAGCTTTGTTCTCAGAGCCCTGCTATATGTGGGAATTGTCATGCAAGTTATCTGCGTTTGCACAGACGCCGACATCAGAAGCGGCAAATGTTCCCCATACTACGTTTCAACGAAAAGCAACAAGGTTAACTCTCATGTGGGGCCCGGTAGCAATTACAAGATAAGGTATGTGTACGGAGTTTACGGATTGCCAATGAAGATTATCGCTAAGTACGACACATGGTGTAAAGTTGTTGATCCCGATGGGGAAGAATCCTGGATTCACAAGAGCTTGCTGTCTTCGAAGAGGCGCGTAATTATATCATCCTCCGTCAATGCGCCCATCCATGAACGCTCCAACGATTCGTCCGCTATCGTTGCCTATGCAAAGAAAAATGTCGTTATGAAGTTGATTAGAGTTCGCGGTAACTGGTGCGAGGTTGATCTAACGCGCGACGATATCAAAATACACGGATGGATAAATAGAACGTCTGTTTACGGCGTTCTTGACAGCGAAGGATAGACGGCTCGCTACCCCATATTTTTCTTCCACGTTACGATTAACCCTTGCTAACATAGAAAATGGAATGGCTTGTGTTTTGAGCGCACTACGGAATGGACGTCAAAATAACTGGAGACGGTATTGACTTGGGGAGCAGCCTCAGGGAGCATATTGCCGATTCGCTGTCGAATCTTATGAAGAAATATCTTGAGGAAGACGTTGCGTCGTCTGTAACTATTAAAAAGGATAGCAGATTATTCGAAGTGGGAGCAGAGCTACGCGTTCACAAGGGGTTTATCATACGGTCGAATGGGGAGTCTCAGGATGTATATGCCGCGGTAGACTCTGCTCTATCGCGGCTAGTAACCCTTCTATCGAAACATAAAAATCGACTCCTCAACAAACACAGGAGAAAACGCTGGGATGACGCAGGCAATGACGCGGTTAAATACGTGCTCGAGAGGAAGCTTTCCACATCCGACGAGATCGATGAGGAGCACCTCGTGATAGCCGAATGCGACGGGTATGTATTGGCTCTCAGCGTTAGCGAGGCTGTCATGAAGCTTGATCTTACGGACGCTCCGGTTGTCATGTTCAAAAACGCTGAATCTGGCCGAGTCAACGTTGTATACAAAAAACAGGACGGAAATATCGGGTGGATAGACTATAAAGAGTAATGGGCTTAGAAGTCTTAAAATTTGGCGGTTCGTCGGTTGCAAACGTATTTCGAATCAGGCATGTGGCCGAAATTATTGCTAGGCGTATCGCTTTAGGAAGTCGCGTTGTCGTAGTTACGTCGGCAATGCAGGGGGTTACGAACCAGCTCGTCGACATGGCGGGGGAATTTTGTGATTCGTGTTACAACCGCGAGTATGACGCGGTGGTGAGTTCCGGGGAGCAGGTAGCCGCCGGGCTATTGGCCATGTGTCTCTGCTCAATCGGGATCCGCGCGAAGTCGCTTAACGCCTGGCAGGTGCCGATCCTAGCCGGCGGAGGGATACACTCGGATGCTTCGATCAGCAGCGTGAATGACTCCAAGATCCTTGAGGAGCTGGACATGGGAGTAGTACCTGTAATCACTGGATTTCAAGGAATAAGCGGAGGCGACGTTTATACGATTGGCAGAGGCGGCTCAGACGCCACGGCATGCGCCGTTGCGAGCGCTCTTCATGCTGACAAGTGCCACATATACACCGACGTGGATGGCGTGTATACCGCAGACCCCAGGATCGCGATAAACTGCAAAAGACTAACTCACATATCGTACGACGAAATGTACGAGCTGTCAGTCCATGGGGCAACCGTCTTACAGGCGAAGTCTGTCTTGATTGCTAAGCAGTACAACATCGCGCTCAGCGTCGTATCGAGTTTTTCGGACGAGAATAGCGGCGAGACGATCGTCACAGATACGACAGATCACGTTTCTATAAAAGGAAATATTGCTGGAATAGCGCATCACTGTGGACTAACGATTGCCGCCTTTAAGAATCATGACGAAGAACCTGCAGCAAGGGATGCGACGTGTATAAAGCGCATTGCAGAAAATATATACGTTATTCCTCAATGCGTTAAACACATGTACGACGCCGACTATGACGACAACGTCGGTCTCGTGACAGTGGTAGGGAAGGGCCTGGATAACGATGGAATTACGAATTACATTACGACTGCCGTCGCTAACAGAATGATCGACGTGAGACCGACCATAAGCGGCAAGTTGACGAGGTCATTCATAGTTCCGCGCCTTCAGACGGAGCTGGCCGTGAACGTTATCCACGAGGCGCTCTTTCATTAAACTTCTCCGGTACCCCTTTAGAATCAGTCTTTTGGGCAGTAGCCGCCAAACGCAATTTTTCAAAGGCATGTGCTGCGAGGCGGCGCAAATTAAAAAAATTTTAAACAAATGTATGGAAAAAATTATACGTTGCGAGTATGATGTCCTGCGAGAATATAAACCGTGAGCAAAATAATGAGCTCAACACAGATACACTGCGCTAAGTTCCTGCGAAAGACGCTTAGTTTTAGAAACATTAGCGGGCGCGTAATAGGAATGATAACGGCCATCGCAGCAGTACAAAGATGTAGCGCAACAAGTTTCTCAGATTTGGAGTGTGGCTGGGCTAGCTCAGATGGGACCCATGCGGAAATACTGGCAGAGGAGCAAATGCCAGAGCTGTCTGCTGAGGCGACGGCCGGAATGCAAGGACAAGGACAGACGAGAGGGCAAGGCCGGATGTCCGGCGCCGGAAAGAGCGCGCTTCGACTTAAGCTGGAGAATGTTGCGACCACAATCGAGAGTGCGAGAGGTCCAGCGAGACAACTATTAGAAATAACAAGAGATATGCATTTTACAAGATCGCAGTTAATAGAGCTTATCGAATACGCGCAATACTTAGCCGCCGTTAATGAAGAAATGCACACCTCATTTCTAAATAGGTCCAGCAAGAGAGATAAGCTGTTAGCGCTATCAGCCCTGCTCTTGATGCCGGAGCGCCACATGAGGACAATCTGGCGCCTCCTTGTAAATAAATCACCTTACGAGACAATTGACGATTTTTTCATAAGGATTGATCCCAGAGGAACGCAGGAACGCCTGAGAACTACGCTTATCAACGCAATAGGCCAAGAAGACGCCATCGGACCGGACCTCCTATTCTTCCAGGGTATCGGGTACGCATTGGTAGGAAATTTGGCATACCTCGACCGGATTCAGGAACTCGCAGGGCAAATTGAAGCGCAGGTAAGGCTGCGCGATGGATGCATGTGTATATTCATACCGCCGTGGCAGGCTGAATAGCGCAACTACTATTAGTTCCGTGCGGCTATGTACACAAGGCCGGATAGCCGCTGGATTCGCAGACGGGCGCTACCGGCGTACAACTACAGCGCAATACATATCGTAATGATTAAAAAAAATACGACATGTAACAAAGCCAAGATATTGATCATTGACGGATCGCGCCGTCTGCGGAGCGCAATAATAACAAGCGGATATGTTACAAGAACTGCAGCAACAGACCTTGGCAAGGCGCCGTGGTAAATTAGAAATATGACTATCGCATACGCAACATGCGCCATGGCAGCCAGCAGTATCCATGATCGCTTCAATCCGAGTTTTGTAACTAGCGTTGCAGATTTGCCGAGGTCGTATCCGTAGTCTCTAATGTTGTTGGCCAACAGGATTATTGCAGTCATGAGTCCAAATGGCGTAGAGGAGACGATATCTACTGCCGATACGCGCCCAACGAGCGACAATATGCAAGACGCAAATAGTAGCGGTCCATATGCCAAAAATACGCACACTTCTCCGCATGGCTTGTACTTCAGCATCAGTGGTTTTTCGCTGTATGAAACTGATATGCACGCTCCGATTAGCCCAGGGACAAGTAACATTTTATTGCCAGAAACAACGGCTATGATTCCCAGAATGGACGCGATCGCGAATGATGCGATCCCGATAACAAGTACGTGGCCACGGGGAACAATGCCAGTTACAAGTCTGTATTTCGTTGATGGCGAGTGGACGTCGTCAACCCCCATAACGCAATCTCTGTACTCAGATATCGTATTGGTAGCCAGATGAAATAACAGGATCGCGGTCGCCACGCATACAAACGCACGGTAATCCCACACATAACAGCTCCTGGGGTAACTCATCTTGCAATAGCCATAAGCGCATGATATGTGTACCGCCGACATTACCAACGTGTGAACCCGCGAAACTTTCGCGTACGACAGTACGCTCGCCATCACGCTTGCCTTAAAACGGCCACAATTGCCATGGCAACCGAGTTACTGAGATCATTAATGGCAGCCGCGCTAGCCTGTCTTTTGGAAGCGAGGTCCGCATACGGCAATGTGTCGCAAACATCGTATGTGGAGAATGTATCAAGCCGTTTCTCTGCAATTTTTACATAGTTTGGGTCGTATAT
>JAIRYU010000041.1 GCA_031267545.1 Holosporales bacterium
TTGGGCTTGCGATCGCGGCGCTTGTGTTTATCATGATTCCGGGCAATACGAAGGGAAATTCTCGCATATCCAAGGGACCCGGATCTTCTACCTCTACTACCTCTAATATCGCGGAACTCCTAAAAAATCGGCAAGTCGCGTTAACAAGCGTAATTTCAGGATTTATGTATCTTACAATTTCGGTTTTTGCCGAATTATGGGTAGTGCCATTCTTCATATCGAAATATGGAATCAGTAACGAACTCGCATCATCTGCGGCCGCAAGCATATTCGTGGGAGTTGCAACAGGCAGCTTAGCGCTCGCAGCATATGCCAGAAAGATTCAAAGTTATGTGAGGACAATAAGATTAGCCACATTGGCAACAGCCCTGCTGTTTCTCGCATTGATATATGTTCCATTTGGATTTCACGCGTCGCTTGCCGTTGTTTTTTTCATAGGGTTTTTGACGGGGGCGCAAGCCATAAATTTTACATGCGCAAAAAACAACTCATCCCAGGAGACGGCAGGAACTACGATCGCATTCTCGAACTGCATAGTTATGTTGATCGGAGCAATATTCCAACCAACTCTTGGAGTAATCCTAGATCATTTTTGGAATAATACGGTCAGTAGAGACGGAATCAGAATATACGATACGGCATGCTATAGCTGTGCCATACTTGTAATCCCGATGTTTCTTGCTATCGCGTACGTCATGTCGTTTTACCTCAAAGAAACAATTCATATGGAACATGAGCATATTTAGGGTCGTCTCTTGTTTGTGTTATCTGATGGGCTGTAACGGGATAGCCGCTGTTGAGATCCAGTCTGCTAAAACGTCGCGCCTACAGATATCTGCAAAAATAGAGAATGAGTTTCCAGAGCTGCATGGAACGCATTTTGTCGTTGTAAGCGACGATTTGTCGCTTGTGGTCTACGAACGCGATTCTGCGTATGCAATAGCATGTGGCGCATTTCTTAAGGCCATATTACCAGCCGACGGTATCTTCGATGACGGTAATTCGATTACGTTACTGGAGGTATGCGACGCATTCGACGCTACGTATCAACACACAAAAGAAACTGGCGGAATTGAGACACATGACGGAGTCAGAGTATGTTTTTTCGAAACCCAATCGCAGCATACGCCTCCATTGGTTGGATGCGTATTCAAACACGTCAACAAAAACGGTTGCGAATTTACATGTTCTATCTGTTGGTTTGCGTCTAAGGACGCTGCCGTCATTGCAGTCAAATCCATCCAAAAATGGCTGGATCAGTTTTTCATATTTGAGGTAGCGCACGATGGCGAGTCGTTAATCGAGATCCCCGTATTTTACGGTACGCGAAGTATCGCTATTGTTACTGTTCCTCAGAAGCGGAAGCTTTTGTTATCGGAGAAATGCGCGACAAACGAAGTCCGAAGGACGGTACTTTATAGAACTGCCATTGCTGCTCCAGTTTGCGAAAATGATATCCTTGGTTGGGCGCATTATGCGACGGCGACCTTTCGGAACCCGATCGTAATACCGCTATACGCGCAACAAACTATCGAGAAAGCGGGAATATTCAAGACGGCAATTGATTCAGTTAAGTACGCTATCTTCGGCCCGTCTGCGAACCTTAGTCGCCAATCTCGCGATGATTTATCACAAGGTATGTAATGCCGCCATCCTGGTAGCTGTTACAAATCCCATCTTTAATCCGTGACAGAATACTAAACTTTTTCATCAACGTCTCTACGTCATATGTTTCGCCTAAAAATAGCGCAGCCTCATCAAAATAGCTAGACACAATCACAAATTCTAGATAAAATCCGATGCAAATTGGTATTTCTTGGAAAGAAAGATATGAACAAAATGGCAGACGTTGTGATGAACGGCGGGAAAGAGGCTAGAACAAAAAAGATAAGTGGATGGATGAAAATATACGGAGTCGTTGTCGCGCTAACTGGAACGCCAATGGGAATTGGAACAGCGAGAGGGGCTGAGGGAAATCACGCCGACATGTTTGCATTGGATCAAACAAGTACAACGGCGCTCTACTATCGACGCGACAGTCGTCTACCCTGCAGTCATGAGTATATCATATTGCCCACAGGTTCCCCAGAACAATTCGTACGTAGAGCGAATGTCGTAGCTCCAAACGCAGGCGCAACCGCTCAAGATTTGAAGCGGATAGCGCTCGACATAGCGCGTGGCTCGACAGTTGATACAAACGCGCGGGATGCCATGGCGGCTTTAGAAGTCATGCGCGCGTTAATTCCGATTATAACGCCACGAGTACAAGAAATACCCGTAGAGGAATTGAGATGCGCTATGCAGACTGTCTACGATATAGCGAGATACCTTAATCCCACCCTATTAAAGACATTGCGATGTGACGGAATACAAGGGGAGTTTCGTGGAAGAGTGTGGAGATTCACACTTGACGCATGCATAAAGCCTGTAATTGCGTACGCATGGCGACGCCGAGATCTTCGACCGTTTGAAGCGATACCAAGAGAATGTCTGCCTCCAGGGCTTGGTATACAAAACATGACGCCTAGTAGGGTGCCGGCTTTAGTCCGTTACATACGAGATATAACAGTGACCGAAATGACAATGAGCCAAGACGCGTGTAGCGAATACGAGGAATACATATGGGAAAAATTACAGCCGAGAGCAAAACAGACGATACTCACAGAAGCCAGTAGGATAACTACTGAGCTAATCGCAGAGGGCGTATTTCCAAACAACGAAGACGAACGTAATCGACATGTGGATGAAACGCGGAGAGCAATTCTGGAAAAGCTGGTACATAATGGGTTGGAAAATGTTAACGTTGCTGTAAGCCTCGAATTACAGATGGTAAATAGATGTAGCGATCAAAATGAAATGTTACAAACTGGGCAATACGTCGAGGATATCACGCGACTGCTGTTCAGGAGGATCAGGCCGCTACCTGCTGATGATAATCGGTGTGATCCGGAATGCATGCCGCCTGAGTTTTTCAGGCAGCATACCGCGCGATTAAAGTGAATGAAATCAGCAAGCTACTCCTTTAAAGGAGACGTTCTTATAAATATGGCCGTCTCCGGGCTAATAATGATCCCAGATTGAACGGGGCCCCTTGTTAAGGGAAAGGATTGTGGTACAATGATGCCATCTTAGCATCAGTTAGATGTTGCTGATTTTTATGTCTTCTGATAAATCACTGGGACAGAGGCCGGAGTGGATCAAGGCCAAGGCCTGTGATTCTAGTCAGTTTGAACACACGCACAATGTTATAAAATCCAACGGGTTAAGAACTGTTTGCGAGGAAGCGCTGTGTCCAAACATATGTAAATGTTGGACAAACAAATCTGCGACATTTTTGATAATGGGAGATGTGTGTACGCGAACATGTGGATTTTGTAACATAAAGTCCGGGTGTCCATCTGAGCCCGATTTGTCTGAGTCAGATAGAATTGTCAAGGCAGTAAGCGATCTTGAGCTGAAGTATGTCGTAGTAACGTCTGTAACAAGGGACGATTTGCCGGATGGCGGAGCGTCGCGCTTTGCGTCAGTAATTAGCTCTATCAAAAAATCCTTGCCCGACACAAAGGTTGAAGTCTTGGTTCCGGACTTTAAGGAAGACGGCGATGCGGTTCGATCCGTAATAAGCGCAGGCCCTGACGTGTTTGCTCACAACATTGAAGTCGTGAAAAAATTACATAGCAAGGTTAAGGGATTTCCGTCGGATTACGATATGTCGCTTAGAGTTTTGAAGATGGCGAAGGAGATGCTAGAAGGCATCATTACGAAGACCGGATTAATTGTTGGCGTTGGAGAGACCGATTCTGACGTGCTTAACGCCATAGAAGACGTTGCGGCCAACAACGTCAATATTCTAACTATTGGTCAGTACCTAACGCCTACGACTTATCACTATCCGATAGCGAGATATGTAACTGTGGAAGAATTTAGCGCATACGCGCGGTATGGCGAAAAGTTGGGAATCAACGTTATTGCCGGACCGCTAGTCAGATCGTCATACAATGCAGTCGAGGCCTACGAGCAGGCATGTCACTGGAAATAGCGCTGTATGCCGTCGCAGCGATGTTCGGCATTATAATTATGCGTCAGGACGTTATGACTTGGAAAGTGGGCATTATCCCTCTTGGTTGCTTTTTCGTAGCGTGCGGAAGCATATTCTATGTTGAAAGAAACGGATGCATATTTCTATCTGTAATCCTAATTCTCGCTGGGAGCGTTATGTTTCTTATAAGGAAGGCGCATGCAATCGGAATCGCCGACTATATCGTTGGAGCGTCAATTTCATTCATTATTCCAATGTCGCGCATACATGTCTTCTTCATATCATGCGGAATAATCGGACTTACCGCGCACATCCTTCTCGCGTCTAAAAAAATTCCATTTACCCCCGTTATGTTAACGGCGTCTACGTTCACTAAATTTATTGAATTCATATGGGATTGACGGAAAACCGTTGATGAGACGAGCCTAAGAACTCCGGGTATCTTGCCAACTGTTTTTAGGCAACTCCGTTAATTCTAAATTTTCAGCGGCCAATTTTCTCCCTGTATTGATAGACGTAATT
>JAIRYU010000076.1 GCA_031267545.1 Holosporales bacterium
CATCGACAGTATTTGATTCAAGTCGGCGGTGCAAACTCTCAGTGCTTCAGTTCTTTGCCTAATATGGCGTTCAGAATTGATGTTCAATGCATGTGCCACACGACACGACCATCCGAGATCATTTGTCGAGCGATCGAGGAAATATATTGATGAAATACCCCGGCAGCGTACGATTCAATGTATGCCGCCGTATTTGGATCGGTTCCATCGCTTACAATCTGTACTTCGGCTTTCCTCCCGGCCCCCACATTCTTAGAGAAGTTCTCAGGAATAAAAATTGCGCCCATTGCGCTACCGGACTCCATATGCCCGCCGGCCTCCTGACTAGAACGCGCCACATTGACGTCGAAGTACTCAGAGTGAGCGTATGCGTTAACCAAATCATTCGCTATTTTCCCAGAGTCTTGTCGTACGACGTCTATCCTGATATTTTTGACGTCGAACGACATACCGTAACCGAAAATCACTAAAATTAAGGCCGGCATGATAATCGCAACGAGGATATTGCTTACGTCTCGTTTGATTTGCTTAATCTCCTTGCGTATCAGCGCCCTTACTGTCGTGATATTCATTTACGGCGCGACAGTAGTCTCCTTCGTTCTGCTCATTCTTTTTCTTGTGGTTTGATCAAGGTACCGCTTTCTCAATCTCAGCGACTTCGGCGTTACCTCTACTATCTCGTCATTTTTGATGTATGCAATCGCTTGCTCTAACGACATCTGTCTTGGCGGCGGAATCTTTATGTTATCATCTTTTCCTGACGCCCGACAGTTAGACAACTGTTTCTCCTTTGTCGGATTAACATCCAGCTCGTTTTCCCGGCTATGTTCGCCAATGATCATTCCCTCATATACCGGATCCCCCGGATTGACGAATAATGCGCCGCGCTCTTTCAAGAAGAACAAGGCGTACGGGATCGCCTTTCCGCTGTCTGTTGACACAAGCGCTCCGCGAGCCCTTTCTTCTATCTGCCCTTTATGGGGAGCGTACGAATGAAAAGACCTGTTCATAATTCCAGATCCTCGCGTGTCGGTCAGGAACTCTCCGTAATACCCTATGAGTCCCCTCGTTGGAATAAGGAATTTGATCCTCGTTTTCCCGACGCCAGACGGCCTCATGTCAACCATTTCCCCCTTTCTCTGAATCAGTTTATCAATTACAGTTCCGGTAAACTCATCGTCTAGATCTACGTACAATTCCTCTATTGGCTCAAGCGTACTTCCAGTATCGCCACACTTGCGGAACAAGACTTTTGGACGTCCGATTGATAGCTCAAACCCCTCTCTCCGCATGGTTTCAATTAAAATTCCGAGTTGCAACTCTCCGCGTCCGGCAACCTCGTACGACTCTTCGTGCGTAGACCTTTTGACTGTTATCGAGACGTTTCCCTCAGCTTCTTTAAACAGCCTTTCCCCTATAATTCTAGACGTGAGACTCTTCCCTTCTTTCCCAGCCAACGGAGAATCGTTTACCGAAAACGTTATCGAAATTGTTGGCGGGTCGATTGGAATGGACGGCGCAGGTATTGTAACCTCCATAGAAGCTATTGTGTCGGCAACGGTTGCTTTTTCAAGCCCGGCTATAGCGACAATATCGCCTGCAACGGCCGAGTCTATCGGCACGCGTTTCAATCCTTCGAATGACATAAGTTTAGTAAGTCTCGATCTCTCAACTTCTCCGTCAATTTCACTTCTGAGAACGTGTACGGCGTCGCCGACAGTAGCCGCCCCGCTTATTATTTTCCCCGTTAAAATCCGCCCAAGATACTGATCATACTCAAGCATCGTGACTAGCATCTTGAATGGTTCATTTTCTACGACTGAGGCATTCGGTACGCGCTCAATAATTGTGTCGAGGAGCGGGACCATGTCCTTCCTCTCGTCACTCTCTAAATTTCGAACGGCCCATCCATTGCGGCCCGATGCGTACACTATCGGGAAATCAAGCTGAGCGTCGCTCGCCCCGAGGGCTATGAACAGGTCGAACACCTCATCCAACACCTCCGACACTCTAGTATCAGATTTATCAATTTTGTTGACGACAACGATCGGATTCAGACTGAGAGCTAACGCTTTTGATAACACGAACTTTGTCTGTGGCATTGGTCCTTCGGCCGCGTCTACCAATACCAATACCCCGTCTACCATGCTGAGAATACGTTCAACCTCCCCGCCGAAATCGGCATGTCCCGGAGTGTCCACTATATTTAATTTTGTGTTATTCCATTTGAAGCTAGTGCACTTTGCTAGGATAGTTATTCCTCGCTCGCGCTCAAGATCATTATAATCGAGCGCGCATGTCTCTATTTGCTGATTGTCTCTAAATAGCCCACTGTGTTTGAAAAGAGCGTCTATCAGCGTGGTTTTCCCGTGATCAACGTGGGCTATGATCGCCAAATTTTTTATTTCAAGCATGTTCCTCAATCTACAAACAGCGTACGTTCCCAGTTCCCCAGATGCGCGCTATAATATCACGTATCTGGCTGGTTTGAAAGTGGCTTAGGACATGACCGACAATTTAACATTTGAGCAGGCAATCGTAGAATTAGAGGAAATCGTGAAGGCTTTGGAGTGTGGTAAGATGCCGTTGGACGAAGCCGTTAAGGCGTTCGAACGCGGCTCGGAACTCAGGGAATTTTGTGAACGGAAGCTGAAGGATGCGCAACTGAAGATAGAGACGCTATCCGACAAGGGAGAGTAATTGATATATGAATCTCGACATGTTGTTTTTGAGTATTGTTCAGGGTATTTCAGAGCTCTTGCCAGTAAGCTCCTCTGTGAATCTGCACTTCTTTTCGACTATATTTAACGTCAGCTCATTTTCGTTTGCTATTAAAATTGCGCTACACACCGGAAGCTTAATAGCGCTCCTCATATACTTTAACTCCGAGGTAGCGGATATGTTCCGCGGACTCATGTCTCGCAAAAGAAAGATCTCAGACACATGTCTGCCTCAGCTTGCGCTTGGCGCCATACCGGTTGTAATTTTCGGATTCTTAGCCAGGGACTTTGTGAAAGAATTTAATTCTCCCAAAATTATGGGAGCTGCCTGTATAGGATTTGGAATTCTGTTGACGATGTTCGATAGACTGTCATGCGCTCAGCCTCGGCTCAGCAAAACCGATATTACGAGCGTATCTTTGTTTAAATCATTCGTCGTCGGCATGTTTCAATCCGTGTCGATATTCCCCGGGATTAGTCGACTTGGGATATGCATCACGGCAGCAAGGATGCTATCTCTCGACAGAAAAAATTCCATTCGATTGTCTTTACTATTGGCGATCCCAAGCATAGTTGGTTCGCTCGTGTTGGAGCTGTTTGCGGCGTATAGATGTGATGACTTTCAACGTTTCAATCATGAAGCGTTAACTGGAATCATTCTAACGTCAATCGTTAGCGTAATAATGATTCATCCGTGCGTTAGATATATGGAGGCGCGCGGATTTACAGCGATAGCAGTCTACAGAATCTTAATTGGGGCCGCGCTGTTCTTTGCGTAATTTCCATATGAGCAATATACTCAACCCGCCTGACTGCGCCACATATACTTCGCCGCTAAAACACGTCCAAGCGCCGCCGCTTTTAGCAAAAATCCCTCTGCTTGTCAAATGACGCGAGTATAGAGAGATGGAATTATTAAGCTTCAGAATGGACGCGGATCTGGGACAAACCGTTGCAATCTAATATCTGCTGCGCGTTGATGTTGTTTGTGATGGACAAGGCGTACTTTGATGAGTACCACTAATTCCACGACCTCGTCTCCGACTCCATGCGATGATACTAGCTCTCCAATGACTGGGATATCGCTGTACCCAGGGATTCCTGATTTATTTTTGGATGATCTTACTTCCATAAATCCGCCTAGGACGGCTACCTCTCCGTCATTCAATTTCAGTACTGAGATTACTTCTCTTACCTCGGTCACCGGAATTTTTGATCTGTCAGCCTCCGCTATTTCCCCGGCAGCGCTGTTTTTCATAGCGATATTCACAGCAGGGTCATTCACAGAACTTGCAAGCTTAGTGATCGTTGGACGTAGGAATAGCGTTATCGTCCTGGTAGGCATATCGATAGATGGCTGTACGAACATAACAAGTCCAAGTGGCACAGTCTTGATATCGCTCGATACAGCTACCTCCTGTCTGTTGTTTGCATCGTTCACATAGTTTTTTTCGTAGTTTAGCTTGAAGTACACATGATTCTGCGCCACCTTTAATACAGCGGCTTGGTTGTTCATCGCCGTTATCCTGGGATTTGAAATAGTCCTTGTCGATCCAAATTCTTCGAGCGCGCCAACTATTGTGTTCATATTTGTCAGATCGCCCTTGCTGGTATTAAAACTAAGCTTCATAGGATCACCATGTGAACCAACGTTATTTGTTCCATCGTTTGAGTTTCGCAAGAGACGACCAGCTACTGTGAATCTTCCTCCGAGGAGTGACCAATCAATCCCTCGTCTGTACTCGTTTTTCAAGAAAACCTCGATAATTTTCGCTTCTATTAACACCTGACTCATCGTTGATTCTTTGACGCTCTCTATGTACTCCCTCACATTGCGGTGAGTCTTTGAATCTGCATACGCCGTAACAATTCCGGATTGTCTATTGACGAAATAACGCGCCGACGTTTTGGGATCGCTACCAATAATAACCTTGAGCCCTTCGTCGAACTCATGCCAAAAGTCGCTCTTAGCTTTAACGGAGACACTGCTATCCTGTTGAGAATTCCCTTTTGAATCGCTTGAACTTCCGGCGGCAGATCCGATCTCGGTCGTAACGGAAATCCTATTTTCACTATCGCGCGATATATTCAAGAACTGCACGCTATACGAGCGCAGGTACGGAGTATCTTTCTCAACCTTCACAAAACCGTTTGATATCGAGTACCTCAGATCTGCCATATCGCATACGGAGTCCAAAACCTCTACGAAGGGCCGCCTCCTTGCCTGAAATATAATCCTAGAACTTATTGCTGGATCTATCTGAAAGTTTATGCCCAGCTTCTTTGCTACCTCGCATAAAACAGATTTTATCGAAACGCTTTCGTTCAGAGACAACGATACATTCTGCCTCAGTTCGTCAGGAATCACGACGGGCGGTTCGCGATCTTCATGATCTGGATAGTCTTCCTCATCGGCTATGGGCTCGGTAAACTTGGAAACTGAAGAGCTATTGACGTCAGACGAAAGGTACTTTGTCTTTACGAGGCGATCACACGATGTGATAACGCATGACGTAACGACGATAGTCACCGTCGCTATTAACCCACTAAATTTCAAAGTAACGCCGCTTAAGATCGGATGATACATACGTACCGCCTTAGTCTTCTACAAAAAGGCTATCATGTCGCTAAACACATTTAAAACGATTTTGTAACACCGGCCCCATGGCCGGCCCTGCCCACAAACGGCGTGTGGATTTCAATCTGTGTATAGTAAGGGGCCGAAGCCATGCTGGGAAACGCGATCGTTTATGGCAACGAGGCGAATTTGCGCGTTACCATGGCCTGAACAGCTATCGTGGATTCTTTGAGATACTCTCTCATATCTATCACAGATCTATTAGTCTCGAGCGTTCTTCTGATGGCTCCGGTAAACGCTATTCGCAAATCCGTATCAACATTTATCTTTGCAATCCCGTACTTTACGGATTCCCTGATATCGGCGTCATCAATTCCGCATGCGTCTCGAATGTCAGCCCCGTACTTATTACATAACTCGACAGCGTCCTCATATATTGATGACGCGCCATGTAGCACTAATGGGAATTCCCCCACCTCGTTCTTAATCTGCCGCAGCCGATCTATTGATATATGCGCCTTACCGCGAATTCCCTTGTTTGGCCCATGGCTAGTTCCAATCGCTACTGCCAAGCTAGTAATTCCCGTCTTTTCAATGAAAATCGCAGCCTCGACTGGATCGGTAAATTTGGCCTTCTGCCGCGGAGTGTCTACTTCGTCTTCAATCCCGTGAAGCGTACCCAATTCCGCTTCGACAGACGCCCCAAAATTCTTTGCATACTCCACTACCTTTCTTGTAACTGATATGTTGTCTTCAAAATCTAACGAGCTTGCGTCTATCATAACTGATGTAAATCCATTGTCTATGCACAGCTTACAGATCTCAAACGACGATCCATGGTCTAAATGGAGAACTAGCGGCGTCTCAGACTCTTCTGCGGCAGCTGACACAATTGCTTTCAAATAATTCATTCCCATATACTTAATTGCGGATTGCGATACCTGAAGAATTACGGGACGGCGCCCTTCATTTGCGGCAGAGATAATTCCGTGAACAACCTCCATATTTACGAAATTAAAGGCCATGACGGCCGTTTTTTGGGAAAGCGCATCGTGCAATAACTGTCCGGCTGGCGCCAAATTTTTATGCAAAAATGTCACATTTAGCCACGAATCTATCACCCGGATCGATTATAACACGCATTATAAGCGTTGTGTACATACCAGACGAAGTGGGACCTATTGTGGGGCGGGTTCGTCGTCGTCATGATGCGCTATCGCGTTTCGGTATGCCCTTATGCCTTCGAGAGCGAGTAGATCGGTGAATGCCCTCGTAATTACTTGGATACTAGAGTTACGACCGTCGTCTGCGAACATGTCGTTAATGCATGCCTGTATTTTTTGCCATACATCTCCCTCGCCTTTTTTTCTTTTCATGAAACGAAGCGGTAGATTGAAGCTGTAATTAATGGTCGCTATGTATTTCTCATTCCGAGTCGGTATGACCTGACTCGTATAGCTTTGCGCATATACAGGGCCACTGTACGTTCGAGCGGTTAACGTTATCACCAAAGTGTTTCTGGTGGTTGCAGGTTCGTCGGCAATCATGTTTCGAACCTCTACTGGAGTGGCCGTATCCCTCCTTGCTTCAGGCTGTTCTACGTCGTCATAATATTGCAACGCGGCAGTTTCATCGTCATTCGCCGAATCGACGGACAGTTGTTGAGCCACATCCTCTGCCTCGGCAAGTTGCTCCGACAACTCATCAAGGCGGGACTCCTTGTCTCCGATTGTAGATATCTCTGCTGTCAGTCTCGCTCCGGTCGCAACGGCGTTTGTTATTGCCGCTTTCAGCATTTCCCGTCGCGCATCGCGGTTCTCTCTATCTGTTCTCACGTCTGCAAGCTGCGAGGAATTAACAACCTGTTGTAGCAGGCTTCCCCTGTTGGGGGCTCCCAACACTTCGCAGCCTGTCACTAGATCCTCATTTGTGTAGGGACCAAATATCTCTGCTAGTATGCCGATACCAAGTTCGTTCATTTTTATTCTGTCGTACTTGCTTGAGGCTGCATCCGTATCTGTGCGATCCACCCCCCTACCGTTATGCGCTATTGCCTCAATGACGTTTTTGGAACTGAATATTCCACAGCATCCCGGTTCGGGACTTGCCGGACCTCTTGCTTGAGTTGGCATAGATGTTACGCTCATTGCTAACGCATCCATATCAACATTTCCCATTGCCAACGCAATTGCCGGAATTGCTCCTGTTCCGCTGCTTACTACCGTATCAATAATACCCGCCAGCTTCAATTGACGTAGTTCGGTTTTTTCTTGAACTTTACGCTCTATTGCGGCTGTAACCATAGACAGCGTTACAGCCTGACTCTTTCCGCGCGCATCTATTATTAGGACTATACTGATGGTATCGCGATCCGGCTCTTCTCTGATTTGCGTTGCCATTCTCTGCGTTACATCGATAAACGCTACGACCCCCGGATGGAGGTATCGACCTCTGCTCGTAAGCGCAGCAACCCTATCTTGAGCGTCTGATATCTTTAACACGGTTGGTTTAAGGTCTTTTGTCACGATATTTGGGCATGATTCCATATCCGAGGGCAGTTCTTCGTCTAACGACGTTGCGCTACTAGTATCATCCGGTATTGTGGTATAGCTGCTACTATGGCTTGCGCTAGACGCGCAACTTGATCCTGACGTCTTTAGCGAATCTAGGTCTGATTGCGCCGCATTGGCTAGTTGCCACGACGCTATAGTCGCAATAAAAATCGACTTAACTTCAAAGTGTAAAATTAGATGATGCGATAACATAACTTGCTTGACAGTAATATTCCATAAGAATAGACTAAGTAATAAAGATTAAAAAAGGGTTAACGGAGATTAAGAAACGCTCAACGCAACGGGCATCGGCTACGAATTATTGCAACAGTAGCGACTAACTATAAATATCTGCAATCCATGCTTCTCACAATAGGGATTGACTCCCCCATACAAGCCCTATCACATTCGTTAGTAGGTGTGATAGAATCCGTGGGTAACCGTATGCGCTTAGTCATGTCAAGTTCGTTATGAAAATAAGATCGTCATCCATTTTACTAGCGTTGGCGTCGTTGATTCCTTTGTTGATGGGGTGCTCTCGGGATATTGACTTTGAGCAACTCAAACAAAAATCGGCTGACGAGATTTTTGCGCTTGGGCAGAAAGCGATGAATGAGAAGAGCTATAGCGACGCCGTTAAGCTCTTTGAGGAACTCGAAAAATTACACCCATATTCCAGACTGACGATACGATCCTCGTTACTTGCCGGAGAATGCAACTACAATAACGGGAAGTACGATGACGCCATCTCGTCGTTCGAGGAATTTATTAGGGCGCATCCGACGCATAAAGACGTCCCATATGCCCTGTATATGGTTGGATTTATTAACTACAAGCAGATACCGATCATAGAGAGAGATCAGGATTACACGATCGAGGCGTTAGAATATTTCAATAGATTGAGAGAAGAGTATCCAAGCTCGGAGTATACGGCAAAGTCCGAAATGATGGTCAGAGAATCACGCGAACATCTAGCGGGACGCGAGGTGTATGTGGCGAAGTACTACATGAAGAGGAAGAGCCACGCGGCCGCGATCGGAAGGCTCAATACAGTCATAGAGTCATACGGTAACTCTGCCCACATACCGGAGGCGATGCATAGGCTTGCGGAGTGTTATGTCGCAATTGGCGCGGTAGATGAGGCGCGTATTGTATACAATGTTTTATTGCGAAAGTATCCGCAGTCAAAATGGACTGCATATTCCAAAGAGTTGTTATCTCATGCGTAGGGTATGCTGATCTACGGAATACACTCGTGTAGACACGCCATAACGCGAAGAGCGAACGATGTGCTTCGCGTCTACGTATCAAACAAGAGACCGATTCCAGCCTGGATGTCCGGCGTTCCTAAGGATGCAGTATTGTGCGTTTCCGAGGATATCATAGCGCGGATGGTTCCAAAATATGCCGCGCATCAGGGTATTGTAATTAAAATCAAAGATATTACGAGCCGCGATATATCTGCGCTTTCCGATACCCCCCCCAATTGCGCGGTCGCAATGTTAGACGAAGTTACGGATCCGCATAATGTGGGGGCGATCATTAGGACTGCCGCCGCATTCGGATCCGCAGGCGTCATATTGTCCGAGCGCTCGTCATGCAGCGTTAATAGCTCAGTAATCAAGTCGGCGTCCGGCGGGACAGAAGTTGTTCCAACGTATGTCGTCAGTAACCTTGCTCAGGCCATTGAGAAATTGAAGACGTACGGATTTTGGATAGTCTCGTTCAGCGAAGCGGGAAGCGTGTTTTTATATGAATTAGATCTTACTGGAAAAGTATGCATGGTGTTCGGATCAGAGGGATCCGGTATCAGAAAACGGCAACTTGATAACTCGGACTTTGTTTCCAAGCTTCCAACGAATCCTGATTTTACGACGCTTAACGTATCGACAACTGCTGCAATTGCTTTCTATGAAGTAGCAAGACAAAATGGATTCCAGGCGTAGTGAAGAATGTTTCGTTACCTTGGCGAGATACTGGGCTGTGTTATAACCGCCGCCTTGACGCTATCAGCCGCTGTGTGGGCTGGCATTCGAATCAACCCGAAATTAGCCTTTAAGACTGCGGGCGCCATCTGCCGGCCTATTGTAATTCTGTATACGCGACTCAGGGTTTCGAACGGATTGGAATGTAAAATACGACGATTCGAAAGATTTGGAATATCGTCGACAGCAAGGCCGCCCGGGAAGCTAGTTTGGATTCACGCTGTTAGCGTCGGGGAAATGCTCTCAATAATTCCATTCATATCAAAACTTCACGATATCGACAACGAGGCAAATATCTTGCTTACCACAACTACTGTAACCGCAGCAAGGATGGTAGAAGAGAGGCTCGGCAAGACTGTCATACATCAGTTCGCGCCGTTCGATATTCCGATGTGGGTGAAGCGTTTCATCAGACACTGGACCCCAAACGTTGTCTTTTTTGTTGAATCGGACCTGTGGCCGAACACGTTATACCATTTGCACGACAGCGGGATCCCAACGTATCTACTAAACGCTCGCTGTTCGCGGAAGTCGCTTAAGAGACTTTACGTAGCTAAAAAAGCGTTTGGCGTCGAGCCGTTCGGTGTGTTCAGCGGGGTTTACGTCTCATCTCTAGACATGTTGACACATGTGAAAAACTTGGGGGCTAACGCTGCGTATATAATGCCAAGCCTTAAGATGGTCGCTGAAAAATTACCAGTTAATCAGGGCGCGGTAGAAATTATAAGGAGAGTTATTGGAACCAGAAAGGTCTGGATTGCCGTTAGCTCTCATCCAGGAGAGGAGGAAGTTGCGCTTGACGTTCACAAAAAACTCAAGGAAACACTGGATGTGATGACGATAATCGCTGTTCGTCATCCTCATAGAGCCGGCGAAGTTACAGAACTATGTAATGCGAACGGGCTTACCTGCGCGTTGCATTCGTCTATTTCGGACGGGGAAGAGAACGTTGACGAGGATATTTATATCGTAGATCAACTCGGATGTTTGGGGGCCTTCTTTCAATTGGTAGACACGGTTCTTGTCTGCGGGAGCCTTATCCCAGGAGTAGGAGGACACAATTTTCTTGAACCGATACGGTTTGGATGCAACGTCGCCACTGGGAAGTATTTTGAAAACTTTACGGATGTGTACTGGTATGTGGAACGCGCATGCGCAGTAGCGACATCCTCTCATGAAATATACGAATTCGTCATGAGGTCGTTTAATAACTGTAACTACCTTTCTAGAGAGCGCGAAGCTTCCATCAATTCCCGAATTTCGGAAACTGAAAAATGGGCTGACGAGTGGGAAAAGGTAATTCGCGTTATTCTGGGATAACACGGTAAGACTGCCTAGCCGACGAAACGCTGGATAAATGCGCTTATCCTATCGATAGCGTCCTTTGGCCCAATTATCTCGATAATTTGGAAAACGCTGGGAGACACCAATTTACCGCACAACGCCGCTCTCATAGCCTGAGCTACCTCGACTAATTTCACTTCCAATTTTTTGGACAGATCCTTAAATCTCTGAGAAATTTGTTCTTCCGTTTCGGAAATTCCAACATCGCTGAGAACGCCAATAACGTCGCGCAAAATACAAATATGAGCCTCAGTAGCATACTTTGAGCATGCGCTATCATAGCGAGATGGCGGTTCAACGTACGTCATTGCAGATTCAGCAAGATCGACAACTGTTTTCGCCCTATCTTTTAGACCGTTCATACCGCGAAGAATTTTCGCCTTTTCGCTGTCGTCAACGTCGCGGTTTAAAAATGGTAACATGTAGTTCATTAATGATGAATTATCCCGATTTCTGATGTAGTGGGCATTAAGATTCTGGAGCTTTTTCATATCGAATCTAGATGGCGACCTGCCGACGTTCTTAAGATCGAACCACTCGACGGCCAGATCTCTCGGTATGATCTCGTCATCCCCGTGACTCCATCCCAGTCGTAGCAGATAGTTAGATATTGTTTCTGGAAGGTAGCCGAGATCTCGATAATCTACGGCGCTAGCGGCTCCATGCCGCTTGGATAGCTTTGCCCCATCCGGTCCATATATCAACGGTATGTGGGCAAACGATGGAACTGCCCATCCGCATGCCTCGTATATTTGGATCTGTTTGAAGGTATTGGTGAGATGATCGTCTCCCCTTATTACGTGTGTAATCCCCATATCGTGGTCGTCAACTACGACTGACAGCATATACGTCGGGGCGCCGTCCGACCTCAGTAGTACAAAATCGTCAAGCTGCGAACGCTCGATTGTAACGCTCCCTTGGACCAAGTCTGCGACCGTCATTGTTCCTGTTTGTCCAGCCCTTAACCTTATGACCGACTGATCACAATCTACTGCTTCATCACGGCATGTACCGTCGTATTTGTACGACTTACCATTCGTTACAGCCTCAGCCTTCTTAGCGGCCAATTCATCCGGCGAACAGCGACACCTATACGCCATTCCGCTAGCGACCATCGACTCGGCAATCTCTCTGTGCCTTTCAAATCGAGATGACTGGATTACCGGTTCCTCATCCCAATCTAGC
Source organism: Holosporales bacterium (assembly GCA_031267545.1). Taxonomy (GTDB): domain Bacteria; phylum Pseudomonadota; class Alphaproteobacteria; order RUG11792; family RUG11792; genus JAIRYU01. The sequence continues at coordinate 12,365 of JAIRYU010000076.1, forward strand.
TTGAGCCACTCTAATATCTCAAAAATAAGGCGAGTATTTTGGTCTGTAGAACGAACCCTATCGGTGTCCTCTATTCTCAGCAAAAACTTACCGCCGTTGTGTCTGGCGTACAGCCAGTTAAACAGCGCGGTCCTCACGGATCCGATATGGAGAACCCCGGTTGGACTCGGGGCAAATCTTACTCTTGGCGGCAGCATTATTCCTCTAACTCATCATCAGAATCTTCGTCTTCTCCGTCTACTACGTCATCGGCCAGGACCGAGTCTAGATCTCTTAATACCGCAAGATCCTCCGCGTCCAACTCGGAATCGTCATCGTCGCCGTCGTTAACAACGTCAACAGTTACCTCCGGTTGCAGCATGGTATCGGTTGTATCACGGGTTTCGGGCTCTTCTGCCATTCTATTCTTCGTTAAGGTGTACAGCCCATCAATTGAAATAGCCTCCTCGGCTATTTCTCGAAGGGCAATAACCGACGGCTTATCGTTCTCTTTCGGAACAGACGCTTGTGCTCCACGCGCTATATCCTTAGCTCTCTGCGCAGCCATCAGCGCAAGCTCGAATCTGTTGTTTACGCTTTTGATGCAATCTTCTACGGTAACTCTAGCCATATCAAAAATACCTCTTACGGCAATCGCCATACAGTGTAGCGCGAATTTGTGGCGATTGTCCCAATTGACGTTAGATTTTCGAAATTTTCAAAATCAAAATCTGATTCAGATCTTGCTTGCGATCTGCACGGCGTTTAACGCCGCTCCTTTCCTAAGGTTATCGCTTACGCACCAGAAGCTTATTGCTTTTTTGAGGGTTGGATGCGCCCTAATTCTGCTTACCAGAACCGCGTCCTCTCCCACTGCGTCAAGTGGGGTAGCGTACTCGCCTGTCGAATTGTTATCTACCACCCGCACGCCGGAGAATTTATGGAGAGCTGCTATGGCCCTATCTAAATCGATATTCTCCGCAAACTTTGCGAAAACAGAAACGGAATGTCCGGTTACGACCGGGACTCTGACACACGTTGCCGTTATATCGACGTCGTCGACTCCCAAAATTTTCTTGAACTCATTCATCATTTTCAATTCTTCCTTCGTGTATCCAAGCTCTGAGAAATCGTCTATTTGCGGAATTACGTTAAACGCTATCCGCTTCCTGAAGCGCTGCGGGAATACTGACTCTCCATCGAGAACGCTGCGAGTCTGCTCCAGCAATTCGTCGACGGCTTTCCGCCCTGCTCCAGACGTAGCCTGATACGTCGACATTGCGAGCTCTTTCAATTTGAACGCATCGTGCAGCGGCTTCAAGACCATAACTACTTGGATAGTGGAGCAATTCGGATTTGCTATAATCTTCTTGTTCCTATATCTTGTAACGTCCGACAGATTAACTTCCGGAACTATGAGGGCAATATCGTCGCGTCCACGAAAGTAGGATGAGTTATCTATCACTGTACACCCGTCGTTCGCGGCAATTGGAGCGTAATGCGCCGACACATCTTTCCCCGCCGAAAACAGAGCAACGTCAAACTCGCCAAATCTAACATCGTCAAGACTCGACACAATAAGCGTTGCATCCCCATACGCAAGCCCCTGGCCGGCAGACTTGGCAGACGCTGCTGGAACGATATTTCCCGGTGGGACTCCGCGGCTAAGCAAGATAGATAACATCTCACGTCCAACCATGCCAGTCGCGCCTACAACTACAATTCTTTTCAGCTTCATCGAATCCATGCCCTTAATTACTGAGCGCGCCTACAATATCATCTTCCGCGTTGTCTATCAACGTATCGGAGCGCTCTCCTAATTCCTACTGTAGCGGAGACAAGTCCAACGTTTTCAGTTTGTTGGATAGTTCAAGAAATGTGCGCGGATCAACGTCCTCTGGACGGGCGCTCGCGTCTATCCCGCACAGCTTGAGCGCATCGTCTGAGCCCGCTTTATAGTACTCTCTCAGAATCTTATGGAGAGTTTTTCGTCTGTTGCTGAAGCAACGCGCCGTCAATACGTCCAGTAACCGCAACTCATCAGCGTCGACACAATTTTTAGGCGTCAATTTTACTACTGTCGATTCCACCTTGGGAGGCGGATAGAATGCCGCTCTCGATATATCGAACATTTTCTCCGTATGACATACGATTTGAGATATGACGCTTAATCTGCCGTACTGCTTTACGCCATGACGAGCGCATATCCTATCTGCAACTTCTTTTTGAAACATCAGCGCCATCCTGCGAATTCTCGACGCGTCATTAAGCCAGTTAATTAGCAAACGGGTCCCAACGTTGTATGGTAGGTTCGAGATAATCACAATTGGCAATCTAGGTTCTAGATCCTCGAGACGTATCTTCGTCGCATCTGAATATATAAACTTTAATTTGGAAGAGCAACCGGCTAACAATTCGTCATGAATTGGTTTGAATGACACATCCTTTTCGATACAAGTTACGCGGCGCCCATCGCCACAGGCTTTAATAATTTCTCTAGTCAACCCGCAAGGACCCGGCCCTACCTCGACTACATGCTCCGTCGCGTCTATCGGCAAAGCGCGCGATACGATCTTTTTGAGAAGCGACACGTCGCATAAAAAATGCTGTCCAAGCGATTGGGCTTTTCTCCTATTCGTAAGCAATCCATATTTTCTGATAATTTGCGCAATCGGTATCTCGAAAATGTTTTTACAATCCGCGCTCATGCTCATATGCCGCCGACATAAACAAACGGCGTAGGCTTATGAAAAGGCATAAAACATATTGACGAGCAATATTTTCACAAAGTGCAACACTAGGCACACAGCAAGGACAGACAAATCAAGCCCGACTATAGGGGGTATTACGCGCCTAATTTCCGAAAGGAGCGGCTCGATCTTGCCTACGAGAAACACGTACGCATTGAAGAAAAACCCACTCCTATTTTTGAGAACGCCAAATAACACAAACCAACCGAGTATTATGTATCCATACAACAAATACTCAATCAATTTCACAACTTCGTAAAGTATTCCAATGAGCGCGCGTAGTACGAACATAGCCTCTAATAATTTTTTAACAATATAGACCCAGTTCTCTTGGTTTCAGCCAATGCTCGACCAGTGCCAAGCACCACGCAGCTCAACGGATCGTCCGCTACTTTTACGCTAACTCCCGTAACGTGAACTATTACGCTATCCAAGTTTGGCAGCAGCGCCCCTCCTCCGGTCAATGTGACGCCGCTATCTATGATGTCGGCCACCAGTTCTGGCGGCGTGTTTTCAAGGGCTTCTTTCACGCCCCTTGCGATCGCTGAAACAGGTTCCATCAGCGCTTCCGCAACATTTTTCTGCGTGATTTCTATATCCTTTGGATTACCGTCGATGAGACTTCTGCCCTTGATCACCATCTTAACATCCTTGCTAGATGGGGTACAAATTGCCGATCCTATCTCCTGTTTTATTTTTTCAGCAGTCGCCTCGCCTATTAGGAGATTAAACCCCTTCCTGATGTAAGACACAATTTCCTCGTCCATCCTATCGCCGCCTACTCTTATTGACGAGGCATATACGATTCCGCCAAGAGATATAACGGCAACCTCCGTAGTTCCGCCGCCAATATCCACGACGATGGATCCCTGGGGTTCGCTTATTGGTAGGCCGGCTCCCATGGCGGCCGCCATCGGCTCTTCAATTAGGTAGACCTCCCTGGCGCCGGCTCCCTCTGCCGATTCTTGAATCGCGCGTCGCTCAACGGCCGTAGCTCCGTAGGGCACGCATATGACTATCCTCGGGGCTGTAAATAGACCGCGATTGTGAATTTTTCTGATAAAATATTTTATCATCTCTTCGGCGATTTCGAAGTCCGCAATCACCCCGTCGCGAAGCGGTCTGATTGCCTTTATGTGACCGGGGGTACGACCAAGCATTCGCTTAGCCTCGTTTCCAACGGCAAGCACCTCTCCTCGGTTTCCGATAGTTGATACTGCGACTACCGAAGGTTCATTTAGTACAACCCCTTTGCCAGTCACATACACACGCGTATTAGCCGTCCCGAGATCAATCGCCATATCGGTCGATAGAAATCCAAGCAACCTGTTAAACACCGAAAACCGCTATATGTTGAATTTAGTTCACGTGAAATTATATAACGCCGCCGTCACCATTGCTACAGATGTTTTATTGGGAGCAGAGCAATCTCGCGACGGTTGGCAAAGCCGCCGGCAGATGGCGTACCAAGATGCACAAAAAACAGAGACTTACTTCGCTTGATTGCTAGTGTGAGGTGGTTTTGGATATTTATGAACATTTGTCGTCAATTTGGCATGGCAAGCGTATTGATGATGTGGCAACTTTGCAGATACGTTATTTATAACTTATGAAAACTTCTTCGTGGTTATTGTGACAGTCTCTAGTGAACGCATCTCGGGTACCGAGATTGCATTTCGTACAAGACTCTTGCGACAAAACACTGTTCGAATGACATTTGCCAAAAATGCTTTACTGTGATTGACTTTAAAGGGTATGTATTGTTGGTGAATTACGCTGTGAACCACTGATTGTATACTAAGTGAACTTACGATGTCAAACACAGTGCGCCATAATAGCTCACAACAACTTGTTATTCATATCCTGACGAGCTGCATGTTTTTATGGTATAATCGCGCGTAGCGCAACTTTTCGAATACGCACCAATGCCAGAGAACAAAGACGTTGCCGATCCAAAATATCAGGCCGCGCTGTTTGAGAATCTAAAGATTCGTAGAGTATGGCATGATGAGCAATGGCGTTACTCTGTCGTTGACGTAGTAGGCGTACTTACAGATAGCGATAATCCTCGTAACTACTGGAACATGATGAAGATTCGTGAAAATGAGGATGGTCTCCAGTTGTACACAAATTGTGTACAACTGAAACTGGAGGCCTCCGACGGTAAGTTCTATCTGACAGATTGCGCAAACACGCGGGGAGTGCTACGG
>JAIRYU010000057.1 GCA_031267545.1 Holosporales bacterium
TTGAGCAACTTACTCACGGCGCTTGAAACTTCATTGAGCGTGCCTTCATTGAAGTGACTGATCTTAATGATTGCAATATCGTCCGCAAAATCCAACTTGACGCTTTGAAGTTGAATAACGGACTTTTTTAGCTCAAATTTCAGATTCTCCGTTTTGTTGCGCAGCGCATTCACCACAACCTTAAGCGCGCGGTCAGAACTGAGTTTTGAAACCGCTTTCTTCATACCTATGTCAGATACGCCTTCGCCGTCTACGCTCGTAATTACATCGCCAACATTTAATCCGGCAACGGCAGCCGGACTATCGTCAATAACCGATGTAATTTCTATTCCATCCGACAGCTGCCTTATTTCAATTCCTATTCCCAAGAACGCCCCGCGAGTAGACTTATTGAAAGAGTCGTACTCGTCTTGCGTTATGTATGCAGAGTGGTCGTCGAGGGTTTTTAACATGCCATTTATAGCGCCCGCCTCCAGTTTCTCTCTCGAGACGTCGTTGGCGTATCCGTCCTGTATTTCATTGATTATTTCTAAAACTACATCGCTAGAGCCCAGCAATTCTGCGACTACATCCCCGCTATACGCCGGATTCTTTTTCTTGCAGGAGGTCATGACCAAAGATAGGCAAAGAGCCGTCGCAATTCTTCTGAATCGCCTCATATAAAATTAAATATTTTTACGCAACTAAACCGCTTGTATGATACATAGTGCGTGGTGGGCCGATAACTGGATAGCAGCCATTAATGTTAGTATCTGTAAAAAAAATGTTGCCTAAAAGCATCTTTCTCAGATTCTTGCTCATCATGATAACGCCGGTGATTGCGTCGCAGCTAGTCGTCAGCATTATCTTCAGCGAAAAATACACTCAGGTGATTTTGGGAATTATATCGAGGCAAATGGTCGGAGAGGCGATTGCCGTAACGAAGCTACTCGACATGGGATGTGACGATAGATACATGGAAGCGATTAAAGAGAGTATGAAGATTAAGATCGATATTATTAATAACAAGAAACTCGAAAAGATTGGTATCTCCAAAAGCCACAAGGCTTACAGAATTCTAAGGCGAGCGTTAGTGAAACGTGGATACAGCGAGTATTACATTGACACCTTCGACGATAGCATGGAAATATACGTTCCCTCGAACAACGATAGCGACATTTACAAGATATCGTTTTCCAGGAAGAACCTGTATATGAAAATCATTCCGATTGTCCTTGGAAGCGGGATAGTATCGGCGTTGCTGCTTGTAAGTATCGCGCTCATCTTTCTGAAAAATCAAATAAGGCCCATAAAAAAATTGGCAAAAGCGGCAACGGAGTTTGGACGCGGAATTAATACAGAAGAGTATAAACCGGAGGGAGCATATGAGATTAGGGTGGCTTGGAAAGCGTTCTGTAAGATGAAGAAGCAGGTTAATGAACTTATGGATAGAAGGCTAAAAACGCTGGCCGGAATTTCTCATGATCTCAGGACTCCGCTCACAAAAATGAAGCTACAGTTATCGCTAATGCCAAAGACCGCGGAAACGGAATGGCTTATGAGCGACGTCGATATGATGATAAAGATGACAGAAAGCTTTGCTATTCACGTCGCTGAACAAAACAACGAAATCTTTACAATGCGCGATCTGCGGTCGTTCTTAACCGAGCTGTCAGGCGACTATAGCTCCGATAGTTTCAAAATTTGCATCTACGGAGATACAAACTTGGAAATTCCCATAAAATACATATCGCTAAAACGCGCGTTCGGGAACATCATGGCAAACGCAAAGAAGTATGCAGATAGTATGAATATAACTTTTATGCGCGACGCCGGCATAGTGACAATAACATTTGCCGACAACGGTCCGGGAATCGATATGGATATTGTAAAAGACGTGTTCTCTCCGTTCGTTCGGCAGAACAGCGCAAGAACTCACTGCGACGGATTCGGCGTAGGGCTTGGGTTGAGCATTGCTCAGGACGCGATAATAGCGCACGGAGGGACAATTCGAGTTGACGAAACACAAAGCGGAGGGGTTTTCGTAGTATCAATTCCTATTAAAACCGAGGCATAGATAGCTCGTATGCTCGGTTATATAATTCATGCTTTACGGCTGACTACTACGAAGCAGCTCCTGCCGTTGGTATATACAAATCCATCTATAATTTCTGTAGATAAGATTTCTCCTGAGCCTGTAATATACGAGATCTCATCTGAAATCTTTGCCATATACGGTTGATGCTGTGGGAGTATAGTAATCGGACCGTTGTCGGTTACAATATGCGCCTCCTTAGCTTCGCCATCGAAGATTTTTTCTTCGTCGCAAATGATTACCAAATTCAACATGCTTCTCACCATTAGAAATCGAGATTTGAGTACTCGGGAGACGGAGGCACCTGCGACAAATTGTCGCTTAAAATACTCCTAAACCCAGGTCTTGATTTTATTCTTGCATACCATCCCTTTGCAACATCGTATTTATCCCACGATATAATTCCGAGATAGTCCAGCACAGAAACAAAGGATGCCGCGTGTATATCGGCTATAGAAAAATTCTTTCCCGCCAACCAGTTTCTCCGATCCGCAAGCCACGACATATAGTCCATGTGTATCGACAGTTTGGAGTATGCGGCTCTTACACTCGCCGGATCTGGAGTTCTGTTCATGTCCTTCACGAACCTCTTCAAAATCTTTTCATTGATTAGCGGGAAGTAGACGTCCTTGTAAAATACGACGTCAAACCAATCGGCTAATCTACGGACCTCGGCTCGCTGCAGATGATCCGACCCTATCATTTCGATCTCTGGATACGTCTCATTTAGGTACTCGCGAATTGCGGAATTACCGAAAATAGCCGCTCCGTTAATATCGACAAGAACTGGTAGAGTCCCGAATAAATTTTGCTCTAACAACGTATCGGACGGGGCCCACGGACTTTCATACGCAAGCGCGTGATCCAGCCTTTTCTCAGCCAACAAAAACCTGACGGCTCTT
>JAIRYU010000064.1 GCA_031267545.1 Holosporales bacterium
GTGAACGACCTGAATATGGCTATTGATATTGTGTCGAGCATTACGCGCGAGGATGTTGTAGAAGCTGCGAAAAACGTATTCGATCAGAAGAATAAGTTCATGCGGATACTAAGCCATCCGAGTAATGGGTAAGGTCTATGAGAAAGGTTCTTCTTTGTATACTTGACGGATTCGGGTGTAGCGATGATAGTTTTGGTAATGCAACTCTGGCGGCTAGGTATATTTCTGACTTAATCAGATCTGACGGCGCACATCTGCTTGACGCGTCTGGGGAAGCTGTCGGATTACCGGATGGACAGTTTGGTAATTCCGAGGTTGGGCATATTACGATCGGAGCTGGGGCGGTTATCGAGCAGAAGCTATTAGCGATAAACAAGGCTATTGCGAACGGCAGTTTAGAGGTAAATCCGGTACTCAACGGATTCGTCAGCGCGATGCCGAACTCGGTATGTCATTTGATGGGGTTGTTCTCGGCCGGAGGCGTGCACTCTAGCGTCGAGCACTTTTTCTGGGCTGTTAATTTTTTACGTAGGCGCAATGTGACTATCAAAGCGCACCTTTTCCTTGACGGGAGGGACGTTACGTACAACGACGCTCTTGAAACCGCACAGAACGCGATTCAAAACGGCTTAATTGGCGTTGAGGAAATTGCTACGATTCAAGGTAGGTTTTATGCAATGGATCGCGATAATCGGATCGAAAGAACTAAGGCGGCGTATGAGGTAATCGTGATGGGGAAGGCTGAAATTACGCATGATAATCCAATTGAAGTTATCAGAGGGTTTTATGAGCAAGACACATTTGATGAAATGATTCCTCCAATCGTAATTGGAGCGTACGATGGAGCAAATCCTAATGATTCGTTTTGGATGCTAAATTTTAGGGCTGATAGAATCAGGCAAATCATGAAGATGCTTGTTGACGATAAGCGTCGCGTTCTTGCGACGACGTCTTGCGGCGATGATATAGATTCCCGCGTTGCTACGGTGTTTGAATCCGTTAATCCGTCAATGACGCTTGGTGAAATTCTGTCTAATAACGGGATTAGGCAACTTAGGATTGCCGAAACTGAGAAGTACGCTCACGTAACGTATTTCCTAAACGGCGGGAGCGATATCGTGTTTGATCTTGAGGATAGGATTCTTGCGCCCTCGCCGAGGGTGAGGGATTACTCTGAAACCCCTGCCATGTCGGCGCTAGAAATAACGTCAAAGATAATTGAAGCAATGTCGACAAGCTCGAGCCAGGTAATTATCGCCAATTTCGCAAATGCGGATATGCTGGGGCACACCGGAAACTTCGAAGCTACGATAGCCTCAATGAAGATATTGGACGAGTGTGTCAAGCGCGTAGCGGAGTGCGCAAACGCCAACGGGTACGTTGTCGTCATTACTGCGGATCACGGTAATGCGGAAGCGATGTTGGACTCGGATATGACGCCGATCAAAACGCACACTTGCTCAAAAGTTCCGTTTGTTACCATACCGAGGCTTGCAAATTTATCGTCAAGACAACCAAAGACATTGGCCGACATCCTGGGAGTTATAACTGATATTATGGGAATTCATTAAATTTTCCATACATTCCCACCAACGCGCTAGGAGGCGACTTATGGCGGAAGAAGTTGCCTCGCTACAATTCGGCGCTTACAGATTAAATTTATGCTACCGCCTTCTTGCACTGTCCTGATATGTAGTGCTTCCTGCACAGCGATACGTACCTTTCATTTCCTCCGATATCAACTTGTTCTCCACTTCTTATCACATTGCCGCTCGCGTCAAATCGCGCGTTCATCGTAGCTTTTCTTCCGCAGTGACATATTGTTTTGATTTCTGCTAATTCATCGGCCCATAGCAAAAGGTACAAGCTTCCCTCAAACGGCTCTCCCATAAAATCAGACCTTAGCCCATAAGTTAATACCGGAACATTTAAATTATCAACCACCCTACACAATTGCTCTATTTGATTCTTTGTAAGAAATTGCGCCTCGTCTACCATTACGCATGCCGTGTTTTCAGTAAGCCTATTCATGATATCGGCGAAGACGTCGAGTTCGTTATCGAACGTGAGAGCCTTATCTGTAAGTCCAACTCTTGATGTGACCATAGATTCGCCGAACCTAGTATCGAACTTGGAGGTATACAGCAACGTATCCATTCCACGCTCTCTGTAATTAAAGCTACTTTGTAACAATTTTGTTGTTTTTCCAGCATTCATTGCCGAGTAATAAAAATACAATTTTGCCACGGAGATCCTCATTTTGTTTCAATTGCGGCGACTTCGTCATGGTAACACGTTCTCCAACGCTGGTAAAGTCTGACCAGCGGGCGCGGGGCGCGTCGCTATGTGGGCGCGACGTAAAAATGCTCGCGCGGGACGAAGATCATTTCGCTATACGCCGCTTTGCGGTAATATTTCGCGGGTACTTCCATGATACGGCAGATCATTGACCAGCCGCTGTTTTCTGCGTATAATCATCGCTGTCCGATACGCTGTTGCAGGCTACCTTAGTGACGAATGCTTCGTACAACTTTAAACTGATTCAAGATAAGTGGCAGCGTAAATTAACTGGATTCGCCGTTGCCAATTCCGACGTTCTGACACATAACGCCGGCAAGGAGACGCGCTACATCCTTGAAATGTTACCGTATCCATCCGGAAAACTGCACATGGGACATGTGAGAAATTACACGATAGGAGACGTGGTAGCTAGGCGCAAAAGGATGGAGGGGTATAATGTCATACATCCAATTGGATGGGATTCTTTTGGAATGCCGGCAGAAAATGCAGCTATGAGTAACGGGAGTCATCCGAAAACGTGGACCGTTTCAAATATACGAGACATGTCCAATCAACTCAAAAGCTTTGGGTATATGTATGATTGGGCGAGGGAATTGAGTACGTGCGATCCGGAATACTATCATCAAGAGCAAAGGATTTTTCTTGATTTCTATAAGCTTGGGATTATATATCGCAAGAAATCGTATGTAAATTGGGACCCGGTAGATCAGACTGTTCTTGCAAACGAGCAAGTAATAGACGGGAAAGGCTGGCGTTCCGGAGCCATCGTCGAGAAAAAATTTTTGGAGCAATGGTCTGTAAAGGTTACAGCCTATGCGGAAGAATTACTAGACGGCTTAGAGAAATTACGTGGAACATGGCCCGATAAAGTTCTCAAGATGCAGGAGAACTGGATCGGCAAATCCAGTGGGGCGATAATTAACTTTAGTTTCGTTGACAGAGACGGCGGCGTCGAAGTCTTCACGACGAGACCAGATACTCTGTTTGGAGCGTCGTTTATCGCAATTTCTCCAGATCATGAGATTGCAAAGAGTCTGGTGCAATCAGATGACTCCGTTCGCGCATTTGTAGATGAATGCAGCAGGATGTCGACAACTGAGGAGGCCATCGAGAAGGCTGAAAAAATGGGAATATTTACCGGATTACACGTTAAACATCCAGTGAAGACAGGCGAAGTCCTGCCTGTATACATAGCCAATTTTGTAATTATAGACTACGGAACTGGCGCCGTTTTCGGATGTCCCGCTCACGATGAGAGAGACTTCGAATTTGCAATAAAATACGGGTTACATATAACGCCAGTAATCGATTCTGACGAACAGCTTCCATACACTGGTAACGGCCCGCATATTAACTCCGAATTTCTAGACGGGTTGTATTTCGATGAAGCAAAGGAGAAAATGATACGGAGGGTGGAGGAGCTTGGCGTGGGTCAGCGTAAGGTTACGTATAGACTCAGAGACTGGCTTGTGTCGAGGCAGAGGTACTGGGGGTGCCCGATCCCAATAATCAAGTGTCCGAGATGCGGCGACGTTCCGGCGGATGGTCCCGTTACTCTTCCTGACGACGTCAAATTCGATGGATATGGAAAC